>JAISXN010000120.1 GCA_031270525.1 Candidatus Symbiothrix sp.
GAATCCCTGGAAGAATATTGGTGGTGTACCGACCAAGCTTTGCGTTTCCCCGACGGTTTGGGTCCGAATCTTATCGTTGATGATGGCGGAGACGCTACTTTATTGATTCACTGGGGATATAAAGTCGAAAACGACCCGAATTTTTTGAACCGCAAAGGCAGTAACCACGAAGAACAAGTGATCCTTGATACTTTACGCCGCATATCAGACGAAAATAAAACCCGCTGGCACCGGACGGTATCTGAATTGAGAGGTGTTTCTGAAGAAACGACAACCGGTGTTCACCGCTTGTATCAAATGTTGGAAAGGGGTGAATTGTTATTCCCTGCCATCAATGTGAATGATTCGGTAACCAAATCCAAATTCGACAATTTGTACGGCTGCCGCGAATCTTTGGCCGACGGTATCAAAAGAGGTACCGATGTGATGATAGCCGGCAAGGTAGTTGTTGTGCTGGGTTACGGCGATGTAGGCAAAGGCTGCGCCAAATCTATGAAGTCCTACGGCGCTCGTGTGATTGTCACCGAAATCGACCCGATTTGCGCTTTGCAAGCGGCAATGGAAGGTTTTGAAGTGACGACGATGGAAAAAGCCGTCAAAGAAGGCAATCTTTTTGTGACGACAACCGGAAACCGCGATGTTATCACCATCGATCACATCTCTCAAATGAAAGATCAGGCAATTGTCTGCAATATCGGCCATTTCGATAACGAAATTCAAGTCGATAAATTAGTGAATTATCCGGGAATTATCCATACCAATATCAAGCCGCAAGTGGATAAATACACTTTTCCGGCTACGGGAAAATCTATTTTCCTCTTGTCCGAAGGTCGTTTGGTTAATCTCGGAAATGCTACCGGACATCCTTCGTTTGTGATGAGTAACTCGTTTACCAATCAAACTTTGGCGCAATTGGATTTGTGGAAAAACAAATACGAAACCGGCGTTTACCGTTTGCCGAAACAGTTGGATGAAGAAGTCGCCCGTTTGCATCTGGAACGCATCGGCGTTGAACTGACGGTTTTAACTCCCGATCAGGCCGATTATATCGGCGTCAATCCCAATGGCCCTTACAAGGCTGAACACTATAGGTATTAATTGAGAATTGAGAATTGAGAATTGAGAGTTGAGAATGAAAAAATTAAGAATTAAAAGATGTCAATCCCTCATTCTCAATTCTCAACTCTCAATTCTCAATTAAATTCATTCTCGACTCTCAATTCTCAATTAAATTCATTCTCGACTCCCATGAAGATTGCAGTTCTCTCTCCCTTTTATCCGTACCGCGGCGGCATTGCACAATTCAGCATGTCGCTTTACCGGGCATTGGCGAAAGAACACGAGGTAAAAGTTTTTTCCTTTTCGCGTTTATATCCGGGATTTTTATTTCCTGGTAAAACGCAATTTGTAGAAGGAGGTGAAGCAAAGGTTTCCGTTTCTTCCGAAAGAATTTTGGACAGTATCAATCCCTTTTCTTATGAAAGAACGGCTAAAGCCATAGAAAAATACCAACCTGATGTGCTGGTGATTGCTTATTGGATGTCGTTTTTCGCTCCGGCTTACGGACACATCGCTCACAAATTGCGGAATAAAACCCGCATCATTGCACTGGTTCACAATGCCGTTCCCCATGAACCGAAATTTTACGACAAACCGTTGTCAAAGCTGTTTTTCAACCAGGTAGACGGATTCATGGTTTTAAGCGAACCGGTGAAAAAGGATTTACTTTCGCTTTATCCTCATGCAAAATATTGTTTGTGTGCGCATCCTTTGTACAATCATTTCGGCGAAAAACAGGATAAAAAAGCGGCTTGCGAAATTCTAAATTTGAATCCCGGCAAAAAAACTTTGTTGTTTTTCGGCTTAATCCGCGATTACAAGGGCTTGGATTTACTGATTCAAGCCATGTCTTTTTTAGACGATTCCTACCAACTGATTATTGCCGGCGAATTTTATGGCGATTTCGGAAAATACCGGCAAATTATTGATGTTTCCCCCGCAAAATACCGGATACAAGTCCGGAATCAATACATTGCCGATGAAGAGGTTCCCGTTCTGTTTTCAGCCGCCGACGCATTGGTGTTGCCCTACAAATCGGCTACGCAGAGCGGAGTAGTTCCCGTTGCCTATCATTTTGAAATTCCAATCGTTGCAACCGGCGTTGGCAGTTTAAAAGATACGATTGAAACGGCAGGAACGGGAATTGTCGTTCGTCCGGAAGCGGTAAGCATTGCCGGAGGGATTCAACAACTGTTTTCCGAAGGAATGGAAAAGTTTATTGCGAATATCCGAATTGAGAAGCAAAAACTTTCCTGGGAAGTTTTTGCACAAGCCTTGATTGATTTCAGCCGGCGTTTTCCGTCGTTTCAACCTTTTTCAGAGGGATATGCAACTATGCCACAAAAGTAGAGATTAATATGTGCAGGTATTTTCTAAAATTATTCCAGCAAAAATAATTCGGAAGGCGTAGAACGCTTCAAAACATTCAGATTCACATCTTTACCGATGCGAATACCATATTTCCCCATCTCCATTTCCACGGTTTTGTAAGCCAATTCGGGATGATTGTTTTCTTTACTCAGATGGCAAAGCCAGATATTTCTCAGGTGCAAATCGAAATTAGCGGCTAAGAATTCGGCGATTTCGGAATTACATAAATGTCCGTTTCCGTTGGAAATCCGCTTTTTCAACGGAAAAGAATAATTTCCGCATTGTAACATTTCCCGGTCGTAATTGGCTTCCACAACCAAATGATTAGCCATGCGGATGTACTCGCCCACCGTGTCGTTGATATGTCCGACATCCGTTGCCAATACCCATTTATGATGCTTGTAAACAACCATGTAACCAACACAGTCGCTGGCGTCATGCGGAATGCCGAAAGCCGTGATTTTAAAATCTTTAATCTGGACGGGCTCTTCTTTTTCGATAATCCGGCGCGAAAGACTTAGTTTTTCGTCGATATATTTGCTGTTGTCCAAGCCTGCATGGACTTTTTGTGTAGCATAAACCGGAATACCGTATTTTTCGCCTAAACCTCCAACCGATTTAATATGGTCGGCATGATCATGGGTAATAAACACCGCCATGATTTGTTCCAAGCCGATACCATTGTCTTTCAGTGCTTTTTTCATAGTACGCATCCCAATTCCGGCATCCATAAGAATCCCATACTCATCTGTACCCAGGTAATAACAATTGCCGCTGCTCCCGCTGGCTAAACTCAAAAACTTTAATCCCATCCAATTATCCATATAAATTGATTCACGGTTCACGGTACACGGTACACGATAACGGTACACAGCGACTGCTCCCCGTCGTGCACCGTGTACCGTTCACCGTGTACCCAATACACAAACTCCTCCATACGCAGTATAATATAACAAAGGTAAGAAATTATTCCAAAATTTTTATTAATTTTGCGTTTTAACTTGATTAACACGTAGAAAAATGAAGACATTCATGGACGATAACTTTGTATTGCAGACGGAAACGGCACAACAACTTTATCATGAACACGCAAAAAAACAACCGATAATTGATTATCATTGTCATTTAGATCCGAAACAAATTGCGCAAAACAGGCAATTTGACAACTTAGGGCAAATCTGGCTGGAAGGCGACCATTACAAGTGGCGAGCTATGCGAACCAACGGAGTTGACGAACGATACATCACCGGTAAGGAAACTTCCGATTGGGAAAAGTTCGAAAAATGGGCGGAAACAGTTCCCTATACCATGCGGAATCCGTTGTATCACTGGACACATCTGGAATTGAAAACGGCTTTCGGCGTAGATACTATCCTCAAACCGGAAACAGCCTTGGAGGTTTACGAAAAATGCACCGCTTTGCTGCGAACTCCCGAATACAGCGCTCGTGGTCTGATGCTGAAATACAATGTCCGTGTGGTTTGCACGACCGACGATCCTACCGATTCCCTGGAATATCACATTGCTTTGAAAAAGGAAGGATTTCAGGTGAAAGTGCTGCCGACCTGGCGTCCCGATAAAGCGACGGCGGTTGAAAATCCTGCCGCTTTCCGCGCTTATGTCGATAAATTATCGGAAGTTTCGGGCGTTTCCATCGCCGTTTTCGATGATTTGTTGCAAGCTTTGAAAGTCCGTCACGATTTTTTTGCTTCGGTAGGATGTAAATTGTCCGACCACGGTATCGAAAAGTTTTATGCGGAAGATTATACCGCTTCCGAAATCAACCTTATATTTAAAAAGGTATATGGCGGAACTTCTTTGAGCCAGGATGAAATATTGAAATTCAAATCGGCCATGCTTTACGAAGGCGGCAAAATGGATTGGGAAAAGAACTGGACCCAGCAATTTCATTACGGTGCGCTCCGGAACAACAATTCGCTGATGTTCAAAAAATTAGGTCCGGATACAGGTTACGATTCCATCGCCGACTACAATACAGCCAACGAGCTTTCCCGATTGTTGGACAAACTCCACAGCGAAGGTAAATTAGCAAAAGCAATTCTCTACAATCTCAATCCCCGCGACAACGATATGATAGCGACCATGTTGGGAAATTTCCAGGAAGGTCCTGTTGCCGGGAAAATACAATTCGGTTCGGGTTGGTGGTTTCTGGATCAGAAATATGGAATGGAAGCACAGATGAATTCCCTGTCTGTCTTAGGTTTACTGAGCCGTTTTGTCGGAATGTTGACCGATTCGCGGAGTTTCCTGTCCTATCCGCGGCATGAATATTTCCGCCGTATCCTTTGCAACCTGATTGGTAACGATGTGGAACAGGGGCTGTTGCCGGCTTCGGAACTTCCGTTCTTAGGGAAATTGGTAGAAGATGTGTCTTATAATAATGCAAACAGGTATTTTGGGTTTTAGCGGTCGGTGTTAAACAAATTCCCGTCGATTGCTCAAAAAAATATTGAGGAAATATCAAAACCTTTAAAAACTTTATATGACATAACTCATGTTACGCATCAGTCAATGTTCCGTTGTCCTTTCAGGACGGCGTGACATTGAGCGGTCAATAATATAAAGTGTAAATTTCACGGTTAAAATATAAAATTATCGAAAACGCCGGTAAAGGGCAGAAATTATTCCAAAGATTTTTATTACTTTTGCGCTTTAACTTACTTAGGTAAACACTTATAAAAGATAAAATAAAATAAACGTATGAAAAAAGTAATAACTTTTGGGGAGATAATGCTTCGTTTAGCCACTCCCGATTACTTGCGATTTATTCAGTCCGCACAGTTAAACGCTACTTTCGGGGGTGGCGAAGCCAATGTAGCCGTTTCTTTGGCAAATTATGGTATTCCAACCGAATTTGTAACCCGTTTACCGAAAAATGATATTGCCGAATGGTGTATCTCCGAATTGCGAAAATACAATGTCGGCGCCGGACAGATTGTTCGCGGCGGCAATCGCGTCGGAATTTATTTTCTTGAAACAGGAGCAGTTGCACGCGCGTCCAAAGTGGTTTATGACCGCGCCGAATCGGCAATCGCTCATATCGAACCGGGTATGGTCGATTGGAAAACCGTTTTCAAAGATGCACAATGGTTTCATTGGACGGGAATTACGCCGGCCTTATCGCAAGGAGCAGCCGACGCTTGCCTCGAAGCGATTAAAATAGCCAATGAAATGGGCGTGACCGTTTCTTGTGACTTGAATTATCGCAAAAACCTCTGGAAATATGGGAAAACAGCTTCCGAAGTGATGCCTGCTTTGGTGGAAGGCTGCGATATTATCCTTGGAAATGAAGAAGATGCGGAAAAAGTATTCGGTATCAAACCCGAAGGATTTGACGTATCGCATACAGGCGGAGAAGTCAATGCCGCTGAATTTGAATCGGTTTGCACCCAACTGATGAAGAAATTCCCGCGGGCGAAAAAAGTCATTATCACCTTGCGCGGTTCTATCAATGCCAATCACAACACCTGGGGCGGATGTTTGTATTCTAACGGAAAACTCTATCAATCGAAACGTTACGACATTACACATATCGTGGACAGAGTAGGCGGCGGTGATTCTTTTATGGGAGGTTTGATTTACGGATTAATCTCTTATCCCGAAAGCGATGAGAAAGCATTGGAATTTGCGGTTGCGGCGTCTGCTTTGAAACACACGATTTACGGAGATTTCAATCTCGTAACGGTATCGGAAGTTGAGAATTTGTTGAAAGGCGATGGCTCCGGTCGGGTTTCGAGATAAAATATATTTAAATGACAGGACAACAAGAATGACAATAGAAAATCAAAAATTATGGCAAGATTTAACAAAATAAAAACAATAAGCGTGATGCTGAAGACCGGCATGGTCCCCGTTTTCTATCACAAAGATATTGAAGTCGCAAAAAATGTTGTAAAGGCCTGTTATGCAGGCGGAGTAAGGGCATTTGAATTTACCAATCGCGGTGAATTTGCCCATGAAGTATTCGGCGAATTAAATAAATTCGTTGCGAAAGAATGTCCCGAAATGATTTTGGGTGTCGGTTCGATTGTCGATGCGCCTACTGCATCTTTGTACATTCAGTTGGGCGCCAATTTTGTAGTCGGCCCATTGTTTAATCCGGATGTAGCCAAAGTTTGCAACCGGCGGTTGATACCTTATACACCCGGATGCGGTTCGGTTTCCGAAATCGGTTTTGCGCAGGAAGCAGGTTGCGATTTGTGCAAAGTTTTTCCGGGCGACGTATTAGGTCCGAATTTCGTAAAAGGCTTGAAAGCGCCGGCGCCCTGGTCGCTTTTGATGGTCACCGGAGGCGTAAAACCTGAAGAAGCCAACCTGAAAGCTTGGTTCGATGCGGGAGTTTCCTGTGTAGGAATGGGTTCCAACCTTTTCCCGAAAGATGTAATCGAAGCGAAAGATTGGGATAAAATCTCCGCGCTTTGCAAAAATGCTTTGGATATTATTAATCCTTTGATAAATCACAAATAACAAAATAAAATTATGGGTACTATTGAAAAACAAACTGTAAAAATGACGAACTATCGTTGGGTCATCTGCTCAATGTTATTTTTTGCGACTTTGGTCAATTATTTAGACAGGCAAGTACTGTCGCTGACGTGGGAAGGCTTTATCGCACCCGAATTTCACTGGACAAACACAAATTACGGAGTGATAACCGGGTTATTTTCTCTGTTTTATGCAGTCAGTATGCTTTTTGCCGGTCGTTTTGTCGATTGGATGGACACGAAAAAAGGTTTCCTCTGGGCAATAGGTATTTGGTCTGTCGGTGCGATACTTCATGCATTTTGCGGCATTGCCACTTCGGGTATCACGGCCGGGAAATGGTTTGTAGGCTTTGAAGGAGCAAAGGAAATAATCGGTACGGTAAATAATGTAGGAATGGTAGTTACCGTAAGCGTAACGCTGTTTATATTTGCCCGTTTTGTACTTGCGCTTGGCGAGGCGGGCAATTTTCCCGCAGCAATCAAGGCTACCGCCGAATATTTCCCGAAAAAAGACCGTGCATACGCAACATCCATTTTCAATGCAGGTTCAACGATCGGCGCACTGGCGGCGCCCCTTTGCATTCCTCTTTTGGCTCAACATTGGGGTTGGGAAATGTCATTCATAGTTATCGGTGCGATGGGATTTATCTGGATGGGATTTTGGATTTTTATTTATAAAAAACCCGAAGTACATCCGAAAGTCAACAAACCGGAATTGGAATATATTCTTTCCGACAGTAAAGAAGAAACGACCAAAAAAGATGAAAAAACATCATTCTTACAATGCTTTAAATATCGCCAGACCTGGGCGTTTGCATTCGGAAAATTCATGACCGACGGCGTTTGGTGGTTCTATTTGTTTTGGGCGCCCGCCTATTTGTCGCAGGTTTACGGATTAAAACTAAACAATGCCGGCGATTCGCGCGGAATAATAGCGCTTGCCGTTTTGTATGCAATAGTTATGTTGTCGCTGTATGGCGGAAAAATACCGACAATAATTATTGAAAAAACCGGAAAAAATCCGTATGCGGCGCGTATGCAAGCCATGTTGATTTTTGCCTTTTTCCCGCTTTTGGTACTTTTGGCGCAACCGCTTGGTCATATTTCCTATTGGATTCCGGTTGTATTGATCGGTATTGCGGGTGCGGCGCATCAATCGTGGTCGGCTAATATTTTTTCGACAGTCGGGGATATGTTTCCCAAAAAAGCAATTGCTACGATTACCGGAATCGGCGGAATGGCCGGCGGTATCGGATCCTTGATTATTCAATTCGGTGCGGGCTGGTTATTTGACTATTCAAAAGA
>JAISXN010000034.1 GCA_031270525.1 Candidatus Symbiothrix sp.
TTCGGGATTCACGCCCGGCGCCGGACTCAGATTGTGCCAGTAAGGATTCAGGTTGGCGTCAACGGTCGTATAAACCGGTTCGCCTTGCAAATCGGGATTGTTATAAAATGTGACATTCAGACCGTTTCCCACACCTTCGGCCGGAGACAGGAAAGAAGGCAGGATAATGGAAAAACGGTCGGAAACTTCCGCATTGATATAATCTATTGTCATTTTGTCTCCATAAGTTTCTTTCAGTGCATCATAGACGGAAACAGCTCTGGCGCCGGCCGGCGAATAACCGCCTACGTAAGTGGCGGCAGCTAAATTTCCGGTCAATGTAATTCGCAGCTTGTCGAACGTTGTTTCCCGCATTTGCGGGAATGACAGGGACAAAGGCAAAACCTTATCGTTTTTAAGCAAAACAATTGATTCGCGGGCAGCTTGGAGCGCCAAAGCCCTGTTTCCGGCAGTATGAAATACTTTACCGGCTAAGGTTTCATCAGTATAAGGTTTGTCGAATAAACCCAGCAGAAATTTGATTCGTAAAATACCTCCGGTAGCCCTGTCCAAATCCTTTTCCGACAGTTTGCCGTTCTTTACCGCTTCAACGATAATCCGCTGAAAATCTTCGTGCGGAAAATCGTAAAACTGCATATCCAAACCGGCTGAAATCGCATTGACAATCGCTTCTTCTTCATTAGCAGCCGTTTTGTGCGTACCTATTTGTTTGCGGATAGCGCCAAGGTCGGTCACGACAAAACCTTCAAAGCCCCATTCGTTCCTGAGAATATCCGTCAGCAACCACCGGCTGGCAACGCTTGGCATACCGTCTATTTCATGATAAGCGGCCATAATGCCTTGCGCTCCGGCTTCTTTCACGGCTTTTTCAAAAATGTACAGTCCTGTGGAGCGGGCTTCCCGCTCACCGATAGAGACGGGGCCTTCGTTGCTCCCGTTTTCCGGCGAACCGTGTAATGCAAAATGTTTCGGCTCGGCTACAACCGCATCGCTATCCGATAAGTTGTTTCCTTGCAAGCCTTTAATTAAATTCACGGCCATTCGGGACGTAAGGAAGACGTCCTCGCCGTAAGTTTCCTCTACCCTACCCCAACGAATTTCACGCGCTAAATCAAGATTCGGACCCAGGACAAAATGAATCCCATGCGCCCGGGCTTCGGTAGCAATAACTCGCCCCATGCGATAAACCAAAGCGGTGTCCCAGGTAGAAGCCATTCCCTGCGGTATCGGGAAATCCGTAGCGCCTGCGCCCTGGTAACCGTGCAAAGCTTCTTCAATAAAGAGGAGGGGTATTCCCAGACGGGAATTTTCGACGGCATGTCTTTGCAACCGGTTGGCCAAAGCAGCCGTTTGGGGATATAAATCGTGAATAGCTCCAATGTTCATGGAGTCGATGAAATAACGAACCTGCTCCGGAGATAAGGTTTCCGAATCTGCGAGAATATCGTTGGCGGAAAGCATATCCAATTGCGCGGCTTTTTCCTTGAAGGTCATGCGGGAAAGTAAATCGCTTACCCTTTTTTCTACCGGAAGAGAAGCGTTCTTATAGTCCGGAATTTTATTACAGCTTGCCGTAAATAAAACGATTACAACAAAAATGAGATATAAGCCGATTCGTTTGTTTTTCATAAATGTGAAAATAAGGGGTTGTATCAAAAGCCGTGTCATTGCGGGAATGACACGGCTTTTAAGACCATTTTTTATTTAACAATTACCTTTTGTACATAAGTGTTTCCGCCGTTTACAACACGAAGGAGATAAATACCCGGTTGTACATGTACATTATAATAACCTTTTCCAACTACGTTGCGGTTAAATACAGTTTCAACCGATTGTCCGGTAAGAGAAATCAAATCACCTTTGGCTTGACCTTTGATGTTACCGAAATCTACACCCAGAATGCCATTGGAAACAATGCCGACGATACGGATATTTTCTTTTGCAGGGGCTAAAATTTGTTTGATGCCAAGTTTCGGGTCTGTAGCTACTCCGCCACCCACTACCGATTGAACCGGTCCGGCAAAAACAGCTCCACCCGTAACGGTACGCGTTTCATTAAACATATCGGTATTTAAGTCATAATCACTCAACAAAGCGGGATCGCCCATCTTCGCAGCATAAACATCTGCATTCTGCAAAGTATAATAAGGCATACCGAACTCGGCGGTAACCAATGGTTGAGAATTATAGTCAATTCCCGACAGGTCTAAAGCTACCCAGTCGGGCTGAGCCGATTCGCCTCCGATGTTGTACATGTTAATTAAAGACGGATTAATACCTGCTTTATCTTGAGGAGCAGGAATGCGTGCCGGTTCAAGTCCACTGATCAAACCAACAATAGAGTTTTTAAATACCCAAGTACTTTCAATACCTACTTTATTATCGGCGCGAAGATCAACTGCGCCTTCGGTGTTATCCTGATAAGTATCATTACCGAGAACAAGCGAGTTGAACAAATTGATACGGTTGTTGGTATTCATTACGCGTAAACCGCCGCCGGCATTACCTGAATTTCCTCCCGTATTTTTGGTCATAATCGTATTAACCAAGGTAATATCACAATCGCCGGAAGCAATAAACCAGGAACCGGCTCCGGCTTTCGTCACGTTATTTGCAACAACGGAGTTAATCAATGTAATATTGGGACTTCCCATCAAGAAAAATGTCGAACCGTGGTTTCCGTATGCAATATTTGATACAATTGCGCAGGATTCAAGCGTAATAGCCGAATGGTCGCCGGCAGTTACAAAAGCGCCGCCGCCTCTTTCTCCACCTTCCCCTTCTACACCTGAGGTATTGCTTTGAATAAGAGTGTAGTAGAAATTATTGGAGTTAGTGCCTTCAATAAAGAATGCGCCGCCACGGTCTGTGATGGATTTATTACCCTGAATTTTACAGAAATCAAAAGAGGTAGTATAGGAATTACCGGTTACAAAGAAAGCGCCGCCACGTTCTGTTGATATATTATTCGTAATTTCACAGTTGTGGAAACTAACGGCGGCAGAACTTCCCTCAGGGCTCGGCAAATAGAAAGCGCCTCCCCGATGTTCGGTCGTGTTTCCGTCCAGTATACAGTCGTAAAATTCGGTCGTACCGGTTAAAATTCTTCCGATACCGCCATCGTCGCCGGCATTGTAACCTCCGAAAAATCCAAGGTTCCTGAACACCAATTTTTGTCCTTCAATAGGATCGGGGTTCAATTCAAAAATTTTGCTTTCGCCAAGACCGTCAAAACCGTCATACAAGGCGTCTTCACTTGCGCCGACAAATGTAACGTTCTTGGTCACCGTAACCGGAGCTGAAAATTCAACAAAGCCCGATATAACAATTTCATCGCCATTTTCGGCTTGTTCAAGAGCAGTAGCCAAATCAGCGTCCGTTGCAGGTTCCGTAACCGTAATCTGTTTTGCAGTAACATTTGTTACCAAAAACACTAACAACATAGTTGCTAATAACTTCAAAAAGTAATTTGTTCTCATACTATAAAAATTTAAATATTAATAATAAAATAGCTATTTTTTGAAAAATTGCTTCGTATAGTTCAGATAATCGCGTCCGTATTCGGTGGTTGGTTCCAGCGAAGTGCCGTTCACGAAATTATTCCAGCTATAAACAATCACTATCCGGCTGGGATTTTTATCTGCCGTTCGTTTCGCCACATTGGCAAATTCCTGATAGGGATTCTTTTTAACGTTTGAGAAATTAAAATTGATTCCTGTTTTTGCGGAACTGACGGCGTAAGCTTGATTGTTCCATCGCGGAATTATATAGGTGCCCGAATTTGCGTCATTAACCGTGTTGTCGAACGACGGCATTATGGTCGGCACATATTCTTTATTTAAGGGCAACATGCGTTCCGACCAATAACGGTAATTATAGTCCGTAAAAGAGTAGAGGCTCATATTCCGCTCGTACATATCGGTCGAAACGTCGGTGATAAAGAAAGCGTCGAACGAACGAATCGAATCGGAGTTTACATAACCGTCGCCAACCGCGCCCGTATAACCGTTTTTCGCATGATAACCCCAGCGTTCGGGAGAAGTGAGGCGTCCTTGCAATTCGCCCATAATCCATATATTATTGCCAACCGTACTGCGCAAATAATTGGTAAAATCGTAAGCGCTGATGATATGCCCGCTGTTGGTAAAATTGGTCAGAACCATTACCGGTTTGTTATCGTCACGTTTCTTGTAGGCAAAATCATGCAGTATCACATGTTGGTAAAGGGAATCGAAATCATAACGTAACGAATCCATCCAAGGTTTGTAATTTCCGTTGATATCCTTTTCCATCAACGAATCACCAGTCGCTTTCGGGAAACGGTATCCCGGGTCGTAACGAATCACTACTTTCGGCAAAGCCTGGTCGGCCTGCCACATTTTTTCCCATTCCGCCAGAATCGTATCGTTATATCCGTGTCCTCCCCAGCTCAGGATAAAGAAGTCGATACCGGCTTCTTTGCCCCATTGGAGATGTTGATGCATTACATCAGGATCTTGTTTGGTATCATATTCACCCAGTTCCGGATTGCCTGTATAGAGCAAAGGACCCGTGGTAGTAGCGCCGGCATCCCACCATACATTATATATCGTATCACGACTTTTCGTATCATAAGATACGCCCACTACGTAATTTTCCGTTACCGATACTTCGGGAATATCATAAAAATATTCCTCTTCAGGAAATTCATATCCCGAAGGTTTGTCTTCGCAAGAAAAAGCGAGACAGGCCAAAATAAACGCACTTACTATATATATTGTCTTTTTCATACTTTCATGCTTATTTAAAGTTTACAAACGGATTGTTTTCAACCCTATTTTTTGACATATTTTCAAGCGGATAGGGATAGGCTGCATAAGCGACAGTACCCGGAACCGGAACCGGAAGACCGGGATTATCTTTGGCAAAAATCAAACGGTAAGTCACCTGATCTTGCTGACCTTTGGGGGCATTACCTTTATCGAGCAGATAATTATCAATGGCGTTGAAAGTTTCCGTCTTGTTGATAATCCTTTCATTACCCGGATAAATCATACGTTCGGGCGTATATCCCCAGCGACTGTTCACATAACCGTTGTTCAGGTCAACTCCAAAATGAGGTTTGAAAGGAATCACTTCCGTCCGGCGTAATAAAGTCCAGATATCAATATTCTGGCTGAACAGGGAAATCCAGTGCTGTACGATAATCCTTTTGAGATTATCTTCCTCTCCGCCGAGATAACTGTCGATAAATCCGCCGAGATAATCGCGATAATTGGTTGATTTAATTGTACTTCCAACTCGAACCGTATCCGAAGGCGTACTCCACTTGATACCCGCCTGGTTTTTGTAAGTAGTAACTGCGGCTCCGGTTTTCGAATATTTGGTGCAACGAGCGTCAATGCCTTCATAATAATACTCTTCGGCGGTTTTACCTTTGGTCCAATAGCCTTTGTATGTAGCTTCCGCACGGATAAAACATAATTCTGGATAGGAGAAAAAATAGAATTTAGCGTCTACGCCCGAAAACGTTTTCCCAACCGTAGCAAAGTCCGCGTATTTCAAGTTATTATAGGGAGATGAATATCCCTGGGGTTCCTGATAATTTTCCGGACGTTCCATCGAATGGGGGCGTCCCAGCCATTTAGAGAACCTGTTGCGTCCCGAACCTCCTGAGCCGGCGGTACACATGACGTCAAGACAAGGGTCTTTATAGGTTTCTTCCTTAATCCAAAGACTCAACGATTCGTGGAGTACGGGGAAATTACCCGGATCAACAATCAAAAGTTCGGGATTCCCGATAACTTCCTGGTACAATGGGTTTGTCCTGTCGGCCTCTGCGCCGAACTGCATCCAGAAATTACCGGTATTGTCGTTGATTAACAAACCGTTTTCGGCATTATCCAATTCTTCGGCTACGATTGCTTTTGCTTCTTGCGCCAGTCCGGACGCCCAAGCGTCAGGCACTTCGGTGAGACGGATAGCGGTACGCAAACGTATACAGCGTGCAAACTGCGCCCAGCGGTTGAGGTCGGTAAATTGCGCCGTGGTTCCCAATTGTCCGCCAATGAAAGGGTCGCCTTTTGCCGGATAATTATCGGTAGCCGACGTGGCCGTGTTTATCGCCGTATAGGCGTCTTTCAGTTCTTTCAGGATTCCCCTGTAAACGGTTTCTTCATTATCGAAAGAAATACTTTCGCGACCGTTACAAGCATCCGTGTAAGGACAAGGTCCGTAAATCGCCGTTAGTTGCGAAAAGATATAAGCTTTCCATATCTTGGCAATGGCGACGCGGTTGGCGTAAACCGGATTATCGCCGTAATTCGCGATGATTTCGTAAAGCGGAAGTAAACCTCCGGAATACAAATTGTTCCAAATCCGTTCACCGCGTCCGTCAAATCCGAAGTGCGGACCGGTTCCACCGATAACCGACCATTGGTTGCCATAATTTCCGAAAAAATACCAATTGTTGTTACTGGTCAATTCCCTGAGCGTAACTACAGGCGACAAACCGAAAATCAATTCGGGGCTTACTGACGTCAACCTGTCGGTACGGGTATTGATTTCATCAAATTTATCTGTGCAGGCATTCAACAGGACGATACCCGTCAATGTCAACCCCACTGTAATTGTTCTAACTATTTTTTTCATATTTCTCATTCATTAAAAAGCAATTTTAATATCCACGCCAAAAGTAGTATTCGGAGGCAACGAACCCGATTCGAGTCCTTGTCCGTTTCCTGCATTCAAAGCCGCTTCGGGGTCTAAGCCTTTGGGCGTTTTCTGATACAAAATCCAAAGGTTGCGACCAACGACGGAAATACGCGCATTACTCATTTTGATCTTGGAAATGAGTTTTTTGGGCAAGGTGTATCCGAGACTCACTTCGCGCAATTTGACGAAAGAAGCGTCGTAAATAACCAGGTCGTCAAAACCGTCGGCATAGTAACCCACATTACCCGGCCAGAAATAACGCGTACATTGTTCCGGCACATAGTTCGGATCGAGAGGATTCATCGTTTCCATACTCTCGTACTGCGTGGGGTCGTAGTAATAAATGTTCTGGTTGGTAATATTGGATTGGCCGTTTTCGTTAAATTGAACGCCTCCCCAAACATTGTCGCCTCCGTCGCCGAAAATGATATCGCGCTTCCACCATGATTCCTGCGCCGTTTCAAGACCGGAAATCACACCGTTCCGGATGCCTTGACGGCGCGTGCCGGAATAAAGTTTTCCGCCTTTTTTGATATCCACCAGTACATAGAGGTCGAAATCGCGATAGCGGAAACGATTGCTGACGCCAAGCATAAAGTCGGGATTGAAATTGCCGAGATAAACATTTTCTTTACGAACGGGTTCTCCGTTGTTCGGATTTACCATCCGGCGTCCTTGTTGGTCGGTCAACCAGACCGTACCAAACATGGCGCCATAGGGATAACCTTCCACAACTCTATTTTTCAAACTAAATATTTCCCCTATTTCAATTTCATTATTATCCAACATATCAACTACTTTGGAAGTATATTTGGCAAAGTTGGCGTCTATATTCCAGGTAAAAATACCGGTTTCGACCGGGGTCGTATTCAACATGATTTCTATCCCTTTATTTTCGATTTCACCGTTGTTGAATATCTTACGATGATAACCCGAAGAAGAAGCCATGGCGGCGTCGACAATCTGATCGTAAGAATTTTTCTTATACCAAGTGACATCGGCATTGATTCGTCCGTTCAGGAAACGAAAGTCGGCTCCTAATTCAATCGAACGTGTACGTTCGGGCTTTAGATCATACTTCGGCAATGTTCCCGGAAGCGATGCAAACTTATAGCCGAGGAAAGTATTGTCCTGGCTTAATTCGTAATACGGAATCAACCGGTACGGATTGGTATCGTTACCTACTTCTGCGTATGACGCCCGCAATTTTCCAAAGAAAACACGTTCCGGAATATTGAGCATTGCGGTAGGAATTACAGATACGCCCACGGAAGGATAAAGATAGGAACAATTTTCAAGCGGCAAGGTAGAAGACCAGTCATTACGAGCGGTAATATCTAAATATAGATAATCATTATAACCTATCGAAAACGATCCGAAAAGCGAGTTGATGCGCTTCCACGATTCGGCGCCATTATCGGCGTTCACCCAGCTTTTGTCGTCATAATTCTGCATGCTTTGCAAATTAGGGACTTTCAATTGCCTGATTTCCGAATTTTGCCACCAGCCTTTGAAATCCAAACGGTTTCCTCCCACAGTAGCTAACAATGAAATTTTGTCAAACCGCTGGTTGTAGAGTAATTGCCATTCCAACATCTGATTGTCGTATTTGTTGGTTTGCGTCTTGAAAAAGCCTTTGCCGTTGTAGTCGTCGCTCAAAGCTCCCATATTGCGAAACTCTTGTGTTTTCGTCTGGTTGTATTCCCGTCCGTATTTAAGATTTAATTTCAAAGACGGCAAAATCTGGTACGACAAGTCGAAATTAGCCAGGACGCGAATTTTATCGTCGAAATTACTTGTTTCGTTCATGGTCCAATAGGGGTTGTGAATATCGCCCACTCGAACGGATTCTTTACCGTCGGCTGTCTTGTAGTTTTTCAACTGGTCGAGGGTAAGCGTACGAGGCATGACGGTGTACATGTACAAAGGGTTATAGTTGCTCTGATTGGCATACCGTCTGTTTTTCGTATTGTCGCTGATAAGCGTCATTTTCGAGTCTAAAGTGAGATTCTTAACCAAAGTATTGAAAAACCGGAGCGTTAACGTATTTTTATCTACCAGATTTTGATTCTCCACCACATCGTTGGCATTATAATTGGTTAACGATAAGCGGTAATTGTTGTCCTTGTTTCCACCTTCAAGCGCTACGTTGTTGGTATAAGCCCAAGCCTTTTGATAAAAGCCGTAAACATTATCGGGTTGAGGTGAATAGGTATATATCTGACCGTCAAGACCAATGTAGGGAGTTCCTATCTGAGGACCGCCGTTGGACCGGGTCGCTACATTTAATAATATACCCTGCATCGTCGGAATACCGGGATAGGGATAGGGATTTCCGTTTTCATCCGTCAACGCAAAAACGTTCGACGCACGTCCGTTCGGACTTCCCTGACTTCCGTTGCCAAGCATACGCGTCATGTGGCCTACTCCGAAAGCATTTTGGAAATCAGGCCATTGCGAAATATAGTGCATCATCGTATTGGAAGCTAAGGAAAGTTTGAAACGGCCTTCCTTCGCTTTTTTGGTAGTGATGAGAATCACGCCGTTGGCTGCACGTGAACCATATAAAGCGGCTGCGTTCGGACCTTTTAATACGTCGATGGTTTCAATATCGTCGGGATTGATGTCGGAAGCGCCGTTACCCATGTCGAGGCCGCCGTTTTTGTTTACACCGTTACTTCCGTCGCTATTATCAATCTGCATACCGTCAACGACAAACAAGGGTTGGTTGTTTCCCGTAAAAGAGCTGTTTCCACGAATGACGATACGCGCCGAACCGGTGGAACTCGTGGGCGGGGTAATCATCACGCCCGCGATTTTACCGGCGAGAGAGGAAACGATGTTAGCGTCGCGCACTTCCGCAATAGTTCCCGCATCGACTCTTTGCTGAGCCGAGGGAAGCGACCTGTTCGGACGACTGATATTCAAACCCGTAATGACCACTTCATTCAGCATTTTCATATCATCATCCATCGTCACATCCACCGTCGTTTTATTTCCAATAGATACCGTTCGGGATTTCATACCAATATAGGTAAAAATCAAATCTTTATCTCCCGCTTGAATGTTAATGGAATAGGTTCCGTTAGCATCAGTAGCTGTTCCTCGCTGGGAACCTTTGACATTGACCGTAACGCCCGGAAGCGCTTCTTTCGATGCGTCCCTCACTGTGCCCGTGATTGTTTTCTGCGCATACAGACCTGAGCAGAAGCACAGAACAAATAGTACAAGTAAGATTTTACGTTTTTTCATGTTTATCAAATTATTTTGACAAAAATATCTTTTGACAATTAAACATTTATTAATTTCCCCTTAAAATTTCATTAATAATCCATTAATTTGCATTTTTAACAAATTTCTTCCTGTAAATTACGCCTTGATTTTGAATTTTGGCGATATAAATGCCCCGGGGCAAGTCTGCCCTGACGGAACCGGTCACCTCAACCGGAGGCAAAACAAGCTGTCCGGACAAATTATATACTTTCACAACGGAAATTCCTTGCAAACCTTCCAAGTTCAAAAAGCCGGAAGAAATCCAAACTTTGACGTCCTCTTTATTCGCCAATTTCCGGATAGCGGTAAGATCGGTATTCGCGACATAAAACTCGACTATTCGCCAGGAATTATTACTTGTACCGGTCTGTTCCAAACGAATATAACGAGCAACCTGCCTGTCAAAAATAAGCTGCGTAACATTATTACCGCTCGCCACTTGCGTCCAGTTTTCTCCATCCGTAGAAACGGATACGGTGACCGAAACAGGCCGGTAAGTATTAGAACCTGCTTCCAGATAAATACCTGTGAAAGTATTGTTTTCAAGCATATCCACCATGTACCATTGACCCGGTTTCTGACGGTCGCTCAAAGTTGACCAGCGCGTATCATTATTGTTATCCAGAGAAAGCATGGCGTCACTGTTGTTAACGGAAGCTGTTGCGATCCATCCGGTTCGCGGGAGAAAAGCGCCTCCATCGGGAGAAACGGAAGCGGAAAGACCCAGATTGTTCAACCATAATCCGCAATCGTCCGGATTGACATTTCCTTGATTGACTAAGGACGACTGAATAAAAAACTGTGGAGCGGAACCGGTAGTCAACAGGGAATTGATGTTGTTGATATTCGTGCCGATAACGTCGAAAGTTGCATTCGGACTTACAGAACCGAATGTTCTTTGTCCGGAATTGGAATAATTCCCTGCCTGCAATTCGAGGATTCCGCCCTGAATATCATTGGAAATATTCTGCGGTTGTCCCCAGAAATCGGCGCCGAAAAAGGTAACTCTACCCGTGAAATTTGAAGTAGTCTGGAAATAGCGGTTATTTTGCTTGTATTCGTCTTTTACTTCGCCCGGATTTCCGGGAGCAGTTGTTACGATTTGCGTATTGATAAAATTGAAGCCTTTCTCCCCTACTCCATCAATATAGAAAGAATTCATTCCCTGGTCGATACCTTGTCCGAGGCAAATTCCGTCGGCGCCTGCGCCCAAAGTAAATCCACGGTTGGAACCGAAGTCAAAATTGTTATACAATACCTGGTCTTCACAATCTTCTATAATCAGGAAATACAGATTATTCCAGCAATAAGCATAAGCCAGATCATGTTCTATCCTGTATTTATCCTGATCGGGCTGGTTATTATCCGGCGAATTAGGCCATGCGCCGTACTTTGTTTCGCCACCCGAACCGTAAGCTATCTGATTGAACTGGGCATTGTAGATATGTCCGCCTTTGGAACCGCCTCCCACGCGGATACCGGTTTTGAAAACGTGACCGGAGGGATAATCGACGAAGTGATTGTCGCATTTGTTGGTAAAGAGGTCTATTCCGTGATAAGAAGTCCTGAATGCTATATTTACAATGTAAACGTCTTTGTTTCCGCGAATAGTGTAAGGATAATGATAAACGTCGCCGCCGTTTCGTTCCGGCTCGGTCAGCAATTGAACAAGTTGTTCGGGATAGTTCATCACCAAACCGCGGATACCGCTGCCCGGTTCCATCGTAATAAAAGGCGTTCCGTTTTCATCGTTTTTTCCGGCATAGATTTCCATTGCGCTACCCGGTCCGGTCGGCAAACTTGGAACATCAACCGAACCTTTTAATTCTACTCCGGCCGGAATAGTGATTGGCTTATAGAAACTATAATGTCCGGGAGGCAGGAAAACCACGCCGCCGCCGTCTGCTTTAGCCTGGTCCAGTAAAGATTGTAAAGCATCGGAATTATCCGTTTCCAATTGGGTTGGATCTGTGGATTGTGAAAATACGTTGTTGGAAGCATCGGCCACGTAAAAAGCGCTTCCGACCGGTTTCTGTACAAAATCGTACTGATTTTTATACGGGAAATGCGGTAGCGGGGTCATTTCTATCGGATCGTGGTCTATATTACATTTATACATAGACACATTCTTTATTTTGGCTTCTTTCAGGAAACGATTGCCGGTGACGTTTGCCCTGACATTGGGGCCCAAAATAATCTGGTCAGGCTCGTTGTTGAAATCGCAATTCACGATGGAAAGTAATCCGCCGCGAACATCAACAGGGCCTTTGTTAATTGTATTCTGATTCAACAGAAGTTTGGTATTATTCGTAGACGGCGCATATATGGATGCTGTCTTCGTATCAAATTCGCAGCCTTGAATCTGAAGAACTCCGCCGGGCGCTCTGTCTAAATAGAAACCATAATCGCAATTGATAAATTTGTATTCGTAGAACATCATTCCGGCTCCGGCTACGGCGACGGCATAAACGCCATATTTACAATCGGTAAATTCCATCCCCCAGTTGTGACCGTTGGGAGAAGTACTATTACCGTTCGCGTCTTTATTATAGGATAAATCCATCCGGTAACCGATGTTATATCCTTCCGCTTTTACCTTACCGATAAAAGACCAGTCGTTGCGACGCATCACTACGGCCGTTCCGTTATCGCGAATGTATTGCCTGTGAGGTCCTTCAACCGAGGGAGAACCCGGCAGACCGGAACCTGCCCAATAGTCGGGAGAAAAATCCACATTGTCGATTCGTCCTACTTCCGCAATGTTGTCGATTTCAATACCGCGGCGTAAGGGTGTTCCGTAAATACCGTAGCAATTGGGAGCGCCGCCGCCGCTCCGTCGCGAGAAAATAATTCCGTCAAACGCATTTACCAAGGTGATATTAGACGCTAATGTGTAGTCATTTCCCCAATAGCCTTGTTGTCCGAACAAAATGGCGGGGGGATAAGGCACAATATTATTGGCGTCTTGTTCGGGATACCAAATGTTCAGGTCCCGGACCGAAGAAGACGGTTGCATGATAATCAGCGACAACTGTTCGTAAGCCACACCCGGAGTTCC
>JAISXN010000057.1 GCA_031270525.1 Candidatus Symbiothrix sp.
ACGTCACAGCCGGACGGAATAAGGGGTAAGATATTTGATAAATTGTATAAAGCATTAGAAATAGAACAATTAACGAAAGAACAGATGGAAACTTACGACAAAAGTATATTGAAATACAGGGACGTTCGCGATGCGGTCGAATGGGCGGAAGAAAAATATTATGCAAGAGGTATTGAAACGGGCTTGAAAAAAGAGCGGGAAGCCATAGCCAAAAAATGTTTACAGAAAGGCATGTCTATCGAATCAATTTCGGAAATAACGGGTCTGACTTTCGAACAACTATTAGATATTGCTTAGGGACTACTTATGCGTCATTATCTCCAAAATCATTTTATCCGTCTCATTCATTCCCTCCGATGCAATCCGGGTCAGGTTTTGAATGGATTTGTCCACATCTTTGTCGATAATTCCCTCTACATAAGTAACATATTTCCCTTCCATTGCCATCATGGCAGCAAATAAAGCAGTAGTAACGCTACTTGATACTTTCAGCGAACAACTGGGTTTGGCGCCGTCGCAAATTACGCCCGCCAGATTGGCAATCATATTCTGAACGGCATAACTGATTTCGCGATAACCTCCACCCATCAGGTAGGTGATTCCGCAAGCCGAACCGGTCGATGCAACGACACAACCACACAAAGCCGAAAGCCGTCCCATGCTTTGCTTGATATAAATTACCGTCAAATGGCTAAGAACCAAAGCACGAACCAACGCTTCTTCGGATTTGCCGGTTTCTTCGGCGTAAACGACTACCGGTAAAGTTGCCGTAATTCCCTGATTTCCACTACCGGAATTAGTCATCACCGGAATCATGGCGCCGGCCATACGCGCGTCGCAAGCTGCGGAAGTACAGGCTAAGATTCTGGGTAACAGGCTGTTTCCCATAATTCCTCTTTCGTACGATTCCACCAGCGTTTTCCCCAAAGAATGGCCGTATTCATGCTTGAAGGCCGAAAGCGCAGCAGCCTTATTCAATCGCGCTGATTCAAGAATAAACCGGATTTCTTCCAAAGGCGTGTCCAAAGCAAACCGGTAAACTTTTTCCAGATTCAAATCAAGCGACTCCGTTTTTTCTTCCGAAGCCGGAATTGCCGGTTCGTCAAAGAGAACTTCTCCATTCTTCTCTACACGGCTTACATGCGTATGTTCCGAACAGACAACAACTTTCACCGTTCCGGTTCCTTTCGTAACAATCGCTTCAATGTACAGTTTATCGGGAGCATTTTCTTTTAGGGAAATACTGATTTTTTTATCGACAATCATCTGTTTGCCTTGTGCCAGGGCTTCGGGATTGAGGTCTTTCAATACTTCCAAACGGTATTCGCTTTTGCCGATCAATGCACCCAAAGCGACTGCTATCGGCAAACCAATCATGCCGGTTCCGGGAATCCCTACGCCCATTGCATTCTTCAAAACATTGGCGGATAAACAGACTTCTATTTTTTCGGGAATTTCTTCCAATACTTCAGTGGCTTTGGCAACTGCAAAAGCTACGGCTACCGGCTCGGTACATCCTATCGCCGGAACTACCTCCTGTTTAATAAGTTGAATAATCTTCTGTGTCCTGTTCATAGTCAAAATCATCTTCCAGATCGGCAGGATGAATATCCATGGGTTTATGCACAATACTTTCCAGGTCGTGGAATGGCTGGTCGTTCAGCGTTTTCCAAAGCAGGTCTTTCAAAGCGGGAATTCCTTTTTGGCTAAACGATGAAATAAATATAAATGAAATATCTTCCGGTAAATCTTCGGACAAGGCTTGTTCCAGTTCGTCGTCCAGCATATCGGATTTCGAAATAGCTAAAATACGTTGTTTGTCAGCCAGTTCCGGATTGTAACGGATTAATTCGTTTAACAAAGTTTCATAATCTTCTTTGATGTCCCTGGAATCGGACGGAATAAGGAAAAGCAATACGGAATTTCGCTCAATATGTCGCAGGAATCTAATTCCTAAACCTTTACCTTCGCTGGCGCCTTCGATGATTCCGGGAATATCCGCCATAACAAACGAATGTCCGTCCCGAACGTTCACAATTCCCAGACTCGGTTCGAGCGTAGTAAAAGGATAATCGGCAATTTTGGGTTTGGCAGCCGAAACGACAGAAAGCAAAGTCGATTTCCCTGCATTGGGAAAACCGACCAAACCTACGTCGGCCAATAATTTCAATTGAAGAATAATTTTTCTTTCCTGATAAGGTTCTCCGGGCTGGGCATACCTGGGCGCCTGATTGGTCGACGTTTTGAAGTGATTATTCCCTTTTCCGCCCCGTCCGCCTTTCAACAGTACAAATTCCTGTCCGTCGTAGCTGATATCGGTAATAAATTCACCCGTTTCGCCGTCAAAGATAACGGTTCCCAAAGGGACATGAATTGTTTTGTCTTCGCCGTCTTTCCCTTTGCTCAGTTGTCCCGAACCGCTTTCTCCGTGGCCGGCCAGGATATGACGTTCAAATTTGAGATGAAGCAAAGTCCAGTAATTCCGGTCGCCATGCAGAATTACGCTACCGCCGTCTCCACCGTCGCCGCCGTCGGGACCGCCGAAAGGAATGTATTTTTCCCGCCGGAAATGGGTAGAACCTCTGCCGCCTTTTCCCGAACGCGCATACACTTTTAGATAATCTACAAAGTTGGATTCTCCCATGCTTATTTACTTTGATAAATGAGCCGGTCTAAAGTTTCCCTGATATTTTCGGAAACATCTTCAACAAGTTTGTCCCCTTTTATCGTAAAAAGTTTTCCCTGCTTCTTGTAATAGGCAATCAAAGGTTCGGTTTGGGCCTTATAAACTTCCAAACGTTTACTGATCGTTTCGGGAGTGTCGTCGCAACGGCTTTGTGCTTCCCCACGCTTCAAAAGGCGTTTGATAAGGATTTCTTCTTCCACATCAAGGTTCAAAACAGCAGTGATACTTTCATTTTTGCTACGCAACAGACGATCCAAAGCTTCTCCTTGTGCTATTGTTCGTGGAAAACCGTCGAAAATGAAACCCTTTTCATTCGTATTTGATTCTAAAATATCAGCTAACATTTTAATCATCAAATCATCGGATACCAAATGGCCTTTTTCTATCTGTTCCTTGGCTGATTTTCCCAGTTCGGTTTGTTTTTCCATTTCCGTTCGCAATACGCTACCGGTAGAAATATGGTACAAATGATATTTCCCGACAATCAATTCGCTTTGTGTGCCTTTCCCGCAACCGGGCGCACCAAAAATAACAATGTTCAACATATCTACTTTCCTTTATTCTAAACTAACTTTTTATTTTATAAATATTTTTCAAATTTCGTCCTAATCCGTCATAATCCAAGCCATATCCGACAATGAAATCGTTCGGTATTTCCAATGCGCAATAATCCGGTTTTGTGCCTGTTTCCAAAGCATTTGGCTTAAAAAGCAAACAAGCGGTTTTCACAGATGCAGGATTTTCGGTTTTCAATTTATTCACCAGATAAGACATGGTATGACCCGTATCAATAATATCCTCAACAATTACCAGATGACGGTTTTCAACGTTTTCAACAAGTCCCTGTATTTCTTTGATAGAGCCTGATGACTGTGTCCCCCGGTAAGATTTCAGGCGAATAAAACCCACTTCGCAAGGAACGTTAATTCTTTTTATCAAGTCGGCGGCGAACATAAACGCTCCATTCAGCACACAAATAAACAAAGGTTTTTTTTCTTTCATATCTCGCGCAATGT
>JAISXN010000062.1 GCA_031270525.1 Candidatus Symbiothrix sp.
GGAACGCTGTGGTCTAACCATACATTGCCGCCGATAATGGTTCCCCGGCCGATGGTTATCCTGCCCAAAATAGAAGCATTGGAATAAACGGTTACATTGTCTTCCAGAATCGGGTGTCTCGGTATATCTCTCGGACGCCCTGCTTCGTCTAATGTGAAATTCTTGGCGCCGAGAGTAACTCCCTGGTAGAGTGTCACATGATTACCGATTATCGTTGTTTCCCCGATTACGACACCCGTACCGTGGTCTATGCTGAAAAATTCGCCGATCTCGGCGCCCGGATGAATATCTATTCCCGTTTCGACATGCGCCAATTCGGTTATAATCCTGGGAATTAATGGGATATCCAATAAATACAATTCGTGAGCGATACGGTAATTGGAAATAGCTTTGATGGCCGGATAGCAAAAGATAACTTCGCCCAAATTTTTTGCCGCAGGGTCGGAATCAAATATGGCTTTTACGTCGGAAGACATGAGTCGTTTGATATGTTGCAACCGGTTTAAGAAGTCGCGAGTCAGGTTACGCGCTTCCGTCCTTGTTTGAGCGCTATCCATTTTTTCCGATTGGAAAAACAGCGCGTCGAAAATTTGGTGGGACAGGTCGTTGAAAATCTTTTCCAGGCCTATTCCAACATGATATACCAATGAATCTTCCTTAGCCAGCGGGCTTCCGAAATAACCGGGAAAAATAACGGCGCGAATAAGTTCAATGATTTCGATCAAACTGGTCGAAGAAGGCAGACGTCGTTCGTGTATCGGAATAAAAGGAAATTCCCGACCGTGATTCTCGGTCAATGCTCTGACCGTATTTTGTATGGATTTGTCTTTATTCATTTAAATAAACGCATATAGAAAAGAAGTCATTACGTGCTTAAAGGCGCTCATTTCTTCGATTTCATTAATCGTAACCAGATAGGCGGAATAATTGTCCCGCGATTTATCGTTACAGCGATCTTTTATTACGGATAATATTTCTTCCGGAGAATCGTTTTTTGAAAACAATTCGCTCAGTTCGTCATCCTTCAAAGATTCTGTAACGCCGTCGGTGCACATCAGGAAACGGTCGTCGGGCTGAATGTCCGTAATTTGCGTAATATCAATGTCCACCGGAGCTTTTGAACCTTGAATTGCCTTACAAATGACGTTTCTCTGCAGATGTCTTTCCGCTTCTTCGGGCTTGATCTTCCCTGTTCTAATCATTGAATTGACCAAAGAATGGTCTTCGGTTTTAAAAATAATTTTCCCTTTCCTGAATTGATAAATCCTGCTGTTACCCGCATGAGTCAGATAAATTCTATCAGAGGCTAAATACAAGAGACATAATGTAGTAGCCATTCCGTTAGCGGCCGGATTTTCTTTAATATAATCGTCGAAACGGATTTCTGTATAGCGAATGGCTTTCCGGATAAATTCGGGATCAATTTTTTCTCCCGTATCCGAAAATGTGTTGAAATAGGTTTGGATGGAATCACAAGCTATGGAACTTGCTTCTCCTTTATTTGAACCGCCCATGCCATCACACACAAGAAAAAGCCGATTATCCGTCGTTCCCTGATTACCATTGGGATAGATGGAATCTTCATTATTCATTTTTTTCCCAATTTCATTGATTGAGAAAGGCTTTTTAATTGTTATATACATACAAACCGATAAGTTAACAAACGAAATTCATTGTACTTGTTATATAACGTTCGGTTTTTATTTTTATTGTTACAAAAACCAATGGTTAATGATTAATGATTAATGATTAATGGTTCGAGATTAATCATTAATCATCAATCATTAATCATTATCTTTCAACTACTGCTTGCGCTGCGGCCAATCGTGCGATAGGCACACGGAACGGAGAACAACTTACATAATCCAAACCTACTCTGTGGCAGAATTTTACAGAACTTGGTTCACCACCGTGCTCACCGCAAATACCGCATTTCAAATCGGGTTTGATATCCCTTCCGCGGTTCGTAGCCAATTCGACCAGTTGTCCGACGCCTTTTTGGTCTAAGACTGCAAACGGGTCTTCTTTCAAGATACCTTTTTCAAGATACATCGGTAAAAATTTGGCAACGTCGTCGCGGCTGTAACCGAAAGTCATCTGCGTTAAGTCGTTGGTGCCGAATGAGAAAAATTCGGCGGAAGTTGCAATCCGGTGAGCGGTCAAAGCAGCACGCGGAATTTCGATCATCGTACCGACCGTATAAGCAATCTGATCGCCTCGTTCATCGAATACCAATTTAGCGGTGTCGTCTATAATACGGCGTTGAGCCAGAAATTCGTACAAAATACCGGTGAGCGGAACCATAATTTCAGGAATGACTTTTTTGCCGCGGGCTTTCAGTTCAAGCGCTGCTTCCAGGATAGCGCGGGTCTGCATTTCGGTAATTTCGGGATACAAGTTACCCAAACGCGCTCCGCGTAATCCCAACATTGGGTTTTGTTCCAACAAGCTTTCCACGCGGGTATGAATTTCTTCGTAGGGAACGCCCATGACTTTCGCCATTTCTTCCTGTCCTTTTTCGTCGTGGGGAACAAATTCGTGCAAAGGCGGGTCCAATAGGCGGACAGTAACCGGCAGACCTTCCATAGCTTCAAAAATACCGATAAAGTCGGCGCGTTGCAGAGGCAATAATTTGGCTAAAGCTTTACGGCGTCCGGCTTCGTCTTTTGCAAGAATCATTTCGCGCATGGCAATGATTTTGTCGCCTTCGAAAAACATGTGTTCGGTCCGGCAGAGACCAATTCCTTTTGCCCCAAAACTGCGGGCGACCGCAGCGTCGCGTGGGGTATCGGCGTTGGTGCGTACTTTCAATCGGGCATATTTGTCGGCAAGCGTCATTAAGTCGCTGAAATCACCACTCAATTCGGGTTCTTGGGTTTCTATTTTTCCGGCGTAAACCAATCCGGTCGAACCATTTAATGAAATCCAATCGCCTTCTGCTAAGGTTTTGTTTTCAATGGTCATTGTTTTCTTTTTATAATCAATCCGGATGCCGTTAGCAGCCGATACGCAGCATTTTCCCATACCACGGGCAACAACGGCCGCATGGGAAGTCATACCGCCGCGAGCAGTCATAATTCCTTCGGCCACAGCCATACCCCGTAAATCTTCGGGAGAAGTTTCAATGCGGCAAAGTACTACTTTTTCGCCTTTTTTCACCCATTCTTCGGCTTCATCGGCATGGAAAACAATTTTTCCAGTAGCGGTGCCCGGAGAAGCAGGCAAACCTTTTGTAACCGGTTTGGCAGCAGCCAAAGCCGATTTCTTGAAAACGGGGTGAAGTAATTCATCCAGTTTTTCGGGTTCTTGACGTAACAAAGCGGTTTTTTCGTCGATAGCGCCCTGTTTCAACATATCCATGGCGATCTTTACCATCGCAGCGCCGGTACGTTTTCCGTTACGGGTCTGCAAGAGCCACAATTTATTATCTTGAATCGTAAATTCGAGGTCCTGCATATCGTGGAAATAATCTTCCAGTTTTTGTTGTGTTTCAATCAGGTGTTTTGCACATTCCGGCATTGATTCTTCCAAGGACGGATATTTAGCTGCGCGTTCTTCTTCGGAAATGCCTTGTTGGGCAGCCCAACGGCGCGAGCCTTCCAAAGTAATTTGTTGCGGGGTACGGATTCCGGCAACTACGTCTTCACCTTGTGCATTGATGAGGTATTCACCGTTGAAAATATCTTCGCCTGTAGCAGCGTCGCGCGTGAAAGCCACGCCGGTGGCAGAGGTTTGTCCCATGTTTCCGAATACCATGGCTTGTACGTTAACGGCGGTGCCCCATTCTTCCGGAATGCGGTACATCTGGCGGTAAAGGATAGCGCGTTCGTTCATCCATGAATCAAATACGGCGCAAATAGCTCCCCAAAGTTGTTCCCAAGGAGAATCGGGAAAATCGTTTCCGGTTTGAGCCTTAACGGCGGCCTTGAATTTTGCGACCAGGGTTTTCAAATCATCAACCGTCAACTCTGTATCTAACTGTACGCCTCGAGCTTCTTTCACTTCTTCCATGATTTTTTCGAAAGGGTCGATTTCCGTTTTGGAAGTTGGTTTCATGCCTAAAACCACATCGCCGTACATTTGTACGAAGCGACGATAGGAGTCCCATGCAAAACGAGGATTTCCCGATTTTCCGGCGATACCTTCCACAGCACCGTCATTCATACCCAAATTCAAAACGGTGTCCATCATACCCGGCATGGATACGCGGGCGCCCGAACGAACGGAAACCAAACAAGGATTTTCTTTGTCGCCGAAT
Organism: Candidatus Symbiothrix sp.; assembly: GCA_031270525.1. Classification (GTDB taxonomy): domain Bacteria; phylum Bacteroidota; class Bacteroidia; order Bacteroidales; family Azobacteroidaceae; genus Azobacteroides. Next base: position 4,259 of record JAISXN010000062.1, read on the forward strand.
CCTGTTCCGGTAGCTTCTTCCACTTTTTTAACGGCGGCTTCTACTTCCGGCTTAATCAATTGAATTACTGCATCTTTTCCTAACCGGTTGTACTCCGAACAGACTTCGGTCGTGATGGTAAATCCCGGAGGTACGGGCACGCCTATTAAATTCATTTCTGCTAAATTAGCACCTTTTCCTCCCAAGAGGTTTTTCATGTC
>JAISXN010000078.1 GCA_031270525.1 Candidatus Symbiothrix sp.
ACTGCAAGAAACTTTGAAATCATTGACGAGGTACAGAACCTGCAACTGTCCGAACCTGCAACCGCTTATCAAACAAAGCAAACAAAAATCACTCCTCCCGAAGGATTTATGACCGGTGATGAGTTTGAACGGCGAGTGAAAGAACGAGTAACTAAATTCTATCGGGAAAATGGTTTGCTATAGTCGTACCGCTGAAGACGATTTTGTTGAAATACTCAATGGCATATCATATATAATTGGGATGCTGTAAATAGAATCGCCTACGTTATGAAAATACTGAACAATTACCTTACTTATTCAACAGAAAAATAAGTGAACAAAACGTGTAAACCAATAAGTCAAAGAACGCTATGATTATCTTTTGTTGCGCCGTACATTTTACACCGTGCATCTTAAGTTTTTTCCTCAAGGGTCGGGCAATACGACGGTTTGCTCTTTGATATGCAAATCTTCGGCGCGGGAAAGTTCCGTAGAAGTTTCGCCCAACCATCCGCATTGCTGGTTCAAGCCGGTATAGACGCGGATAAAATCCACGCCCGGCAAATGTACTTTGTTGCCGTTTTTATCGACTGCCCAGCCGATGTCGAAACTGATTTTATCTTCCTGTTCGTTCGGATGATTATCGACATAACCCCAATCGTAGGCGTATTGTACGAAATAGATGCCTTCTCCGCTTTCATCCACTACATTATTGGCAAGTTTGGTTCCCGAAAAAGTCAGTTGTTCCGCTGAAATCCATTTGGGGTAATATTCTTGCTTGTGGTAGATATTTTTTACGATGTAACCGTCTTTTCCCTGATTGTCTTCCCAATGCACAAAAGTCGTATCGCTAAACGGCGTTTCGGGTTTGGGCGTCGGCGATTTATCGGGCGAAGGTCTGTCATAGGTGATTTCGTAATGATGCATGGTTTCGGATTTGTAGTATTCGCTTCCGGCCAATTCGTACCATTCGTCGTCGGAAATACCGTTTCCGTTGCGGTCTAAGGAAACCATAACGATGCCGGGTTCGACGCTTCCGCCGTCATCCGGAGCATTGGGATTGGGGTTGCCGACGGCGTAAAATGCGTTGCCGATTATCTTGAAATCCTTTTCTCCGGGAACATTGACAACGGTGTGGTCGAAGCCGAAAGTAACATATCCACCAAATCCGCCTAAGGAAATCATGACGTCGTTTGTGCCGGAGATGCTTTCCTGCGCTTTCCGGCGCATGGTTTCTTCCGTATCGCCCGCTTTGTACATGGGCATCGTATTGATGAACTGCCCGGGTGCAGGACGGTATTCATATACTTGCGTAATGTAACGGCTATAAGCGACCTGCTCTTCCCAAACGACGATTCTCACGTCGTGCTCCACCGGATTGACAGGGTCTATAATCCGCAGTTTCAGGAAATATTCTCCCGGATTTTCGGCAAGGAAAATGTAATCGCGCTCGGTTGAAACAAGCGAGTCGTTTCCGTTTTTGTCCGGCACACTCCATTCGTATTGTCCGGGAAATTCGGGGTGCATAATGATTTTCTTCATTCGTTCCACTGTGTAAACATCGTTGATTCCCAGATTTACCATCGGGATTTCGTTTTGACAGGAATAAAGGAAAAGAAAAAAAACCGCTATTAAATTTAATTTACACTTCATCATTCTCAATTCTTAATTCTCAATTCTCAATTCAAAAAGCACATGTGCGCCGGAATATCCCCCGCCCGCACCCGCCATTTCAACTTCCCGCCGCTATCGTAACAATACAGTACGCCGCTGGATACATAGTTTGTAGCGTCCGTAACATAAATATCTCCATTGACCGGATTGACCTGGATACCGTAGGGAATGGTAATGTCCTTTTCCGTCCCGTCGGTAATGAAATGCCGCGTAACCAATTCTTTGGTCCGGACGTTGATAATGCCATACGACACGCGGTTTTCTTCCTTTTGTTCGTTCCATTCCACACTGTAGAAATACAGCAAATCACCCTGAATACACATATTGCTGCAAGGAATATCCAGGGTATCCGTTACGACCATTTCGCGCGAGTTCGGATTTTTCCTGTCCAGCACAAACAGGCGGGAAGGCACGGTTTTGTAATCGCCGCGCGAAGTTACCCACAGCTTATCGTAATTGTCCTTGCGAATACGGTGCAGATTGATGCCGACGGGTATTTTTTGCACCTGTTTCATGCCGTACATTTCCACCACCGAAACGGTATAGTCGTAGTCGGCTTTGCCGGAGCCGCCTCTGTATCCGCCCGAATTGGCGACATACAAGTATTCTCCCAGAACTTCCAGTTCGTCGGGTTGATAGCCGACCGTTACTTTTCCGGTAACCCGCAATGAAGCGGTATCTATCCGGTAAACCGCCCCCAACTGTGCATCAGGGTCTATCGTTACGGGTCCGACATAAGCTGAAACGTAGGCATTTCCCCGTGAGAAACGGATATAGCGGCAGTTGGGAATATCCACTTGTCCGATGCGTTTACCGGTAGCAGCTTCCATCACTTCCACTTTGTGCGAACAGTTGATAACGGCATATAATTTGTCGCCGTAAATCTGAATATCATTCCCTACATCGCCTAATTCCTTGATTACCGTCGGATTGCGTTCGGCGTACAAGTTTCGGACATAATATGCATTCCGGAAATCCACAAAATCAATAGACGCCTTATTGCTGCCCATGTTTCCCTCATTCAGCACGTACATTCCAACCGGACGGCTGTCGGGATTGATTTCCTCCGGCAAAAGATCGTATTCCGTAGGCACAACCAATTCATCTTCCCTACAGGAAACCGGTAGAAATAAAATCAAAATCAAGAAGTATCGCCATTTATTCATCATTCCAATTCTCAATTCTCAATTCTCAACTCTCAATTCTCAAAGTTCTATAATCATCCGAAAGCGGAAATTCCGTTGCGGCATCGGATAATTCAATATTACATCGTAATCCTGACTGAACAGGTTGTTTATTTCGGCGGACAATTTCATTGCTACGCCATTTATTTTCAATGACTTGGCAAAGGAAATATCGCTGGTGTACCAGGGCTGTGTGTAGTTGTAGACGATATTTTCCTGCTGGTTGTAACGTTCACCCACATAAATAAAACTGTAATTCGCCGACCAGTCTTTCCAGGTCAGCAGGGCAATTGCCGAGCCGCTATGCCAGGGGATATAAGGTATCTGGTGGCGGTAATACCTATCTTTCGGAGCAGTAATATCAATCGCTTTTTGATAGGTGTATTGCAATTTGCCCGTCAATAACCAATCGCCGGAAGGCCGGAATGTTGCCATAGACGTTACATCAATTCCACGAATATCCACTTTGCCGAGATTCAGCATCGTCCACCGGAACTGTTGTCCTTTCGGATACGCGATAATTTTATCCTTTACAAAATTATAGTACGCATCAACACCGATATGGAAAGAATTGAAATATCTGTTTTTCAAGTTCAAGTCATACAAAACTCCCACATTGTACTGGTATGCGTATTCGGGACGAAGATAGGCATTACCCATATCGGTATAATACAAATCGTTGAACGTAGGCATCCGGAACGATTTTTTGTAAAAGGCGCGGAATACCAATCCGTGTTTTTTCAGGGGTTGGTAAGAAAGAAATATGGCAGGCGTCAAATCTTTTGTCGGAGGGACGGAATCGCGTTGGCGGGCTTCTTCATTCACATAGGTACCTAACAGGCTTGCCTGTATTTTCAAATGGTCGGCAAGCGTGAAAGCTGTCGCCAACGACAGCCAATGCGTATTCCGGTCGATAGACTTATATTCGGATAATCCGTTCCACTGAACATCATACGCCATCGAAACGTCCCAATTCGGGCGCAAGGCATATTTGTTCGCCCACGAAAAATAAATTTCCTTTTGTTTGTATATATTATCGACATGAATCAATTTGTCGTCGTTGTTAATATAATGAGTGAAATCGGAAGCGTATTTCAGATTCATTTTAGCGCTGTATTTCGGCGTAAAATCCTGATGGAAGCTGCCTTGTATAAAAGAATTTTTATCCCAGAGCCGTTCGCCGTTGCGCCAGACATTGTTGACAATCGCACCCGGCACGCCGCGTTCGGAATCGTAATGATACACGTGGATTTTCCACATCCCGTTTGGCAAATAACCGTTGAGGCTGCCTTCCGTGCGGACGGCATTGATATCGCCGTTATGGCGCACAGCGGTTGTATCGTAAGCCAATTCGTCCGAAGGAGTTATGCGCCGGTAACGAAACCGGTATTTTCCGCTGGCGTTAATCCATTCGGTAGAGAAAGTAGTGTTGAGCGTTTCGCTGATTTTGTATTCGTAGAGCAGGGAAGGGTTCAGCAAGTCGAAAGAGCCTGCTCTCAAGCCTGCTTTAAAATTGGTCGTTTTGTCTTTTTCAAATTTCGGTTTCCGGGTGGTCAGGTAAATGCTGCCCGCCGAACCAAATTCTTTGGCAGATTGGAAGATTTCGCTTTTCTGTCCGTTGTACAAAGAAATTTCTTCGATGTTGTCTAAAGAAAATTTGCCCAGGTCGATTTGTCCGTTTTGCGCATTCCCCAGTTGGATGCCGTTGTAGAAAACACCCATGTGGTTGGTGCCCATACTGCGGATATTGACGGTTTTCAGTCCGCCCACTCCGCCGTAATCCTTGATTTGTACGCCGGAGAAGAAACGGATGGCGTCGGCCACGGAGAAACTGTTCAGTTTCTCCAACTCATCGCCTTTTAAGATTTGAGCGGGGATAATCTCTTTATAGCGATTAGCCGTTACCACCACTTCGTGAAGTTGCTGAATACTGTCCAATTTGGTTTGCGCTATTACAAACGGACATAGCGAAAGTAATGCGATTGCACAAAATGCTTTTTTTGCATCCATAAAAACTGTTTTAATTTTTCAACTAAACTGTGCACAGTATGGTTTTGTGCATTGGGTACACGATGCACGGTTCACGGTACACGACAAAAAACAGTCGCTGTGTCCCATTATCGTGCACCGTGTACCGTGAAACCGTGCACCGTGCGCTTATGCGTAAAGTATAAACAGCTTCAAAAAATAATGTTGGGATAAATGTAAACAGAAACAAATATTAAAGGTTCCTGCCTCAATTTGTCGCCAGCTCTATTCCTCGAAAGCTTTCAACTATCTATTTTGGCAGGTCTTCTGACTTACTTTTAGACGAAACGCCTTCCCGGTCTCCCAGTGGCTTGAGCATTGTTTCGCCGTTTTGTCCAATTCGTAATTTGTAATTCGTAATTGAATCCAGCTTACAGCAGCGGGTCTGTTCAGGATTTTCACCTGATTCCCTTTTCATTATCTATTCCGAACGAAATAGAGTAGCACCAAAATCCGGTGCAAAATTACATATAAATCCTACGATTTCCAAGTGCATGCAATGAAAAAGTTTTATTACAACTGAAAATGCATATCATCTTTGCAAAAAAAATTGTATTTTTGCCTTTGGAAAAGAATGAGATTATGCAAAATCCGGTGGATTTTTTTTCATCATTAAACATTAACATTGCTATATATGTCATATATGCGGTGTTGATTGCGGGTACTGTGATTGTGGTTATTTCCGAAAACAGAACTCCGGTAAAATCCATTGCGTGGTTGGTGGTTTTGATATTTGTGCCTATCGCCGGATTGATTAGTTATTATTTTTTCGGACAGGATACCCGGCGAATGAGGCATATTTCGGGAAAAAAATATAAGGAAATCAAAGATTTAAGTTTTAAGAATCTCACCTATAACCGGAATATCAAAATATTGCCCGAATATGCCAATTTGATTAATTTACTTAAAAACAGTAATCTCTCGCCGGTTTTACAAGGCAGTAAAATTGAGATTCTTACCGACGGAGCGGAAACGTTTGATGCAATGCTAAGGGATATAAGCAAAGCAAAGCATCATATTCATATCGAATTTTTCATTTTCAAAAATGACAATACCGGAAAACGAGTCAAAGAAATGCTGATGCAAAAGGCGTCCGAAGGCGTGGAAGTCCGTTTTATTTACGACAATGTAGCGAATTGGCTGGTCCCGAAGAAGTTTTACCATGAAATGAAAAGAAGCGGGGTGCAGATTACCTCATTGATGAAGGTTCGTTTCCCAAAATTTGCCAAACGGGTGAATTACCGGAATCACCGGAAAGTAGTTGTCATTGATGGCATTACGGCTTACATGGGAGGCATGAATATCTCCGATAATTATACGGTCAATCCGAATTGGCGGGATACGCAGTTGCGGATTAAAGGACAAGGCGTTCTCGGTTTACAAGCGAGTTTCCTGATTGATTGGTACAGTTCGGGTGAAGCATGGCTGGATGATGAGAAATATTTTCCGGAAGCGCAAGTCTATACCGGCAATTTGATGCAAATCGCAACCGGCGGACCGTACAGTTTGTATCACAATCTGTTGCAGGCGACTGTGAATATTATTATCGGGGCGAAAAAGTATATTTACATGCAAACACCCTATTTTTTGCCGTCGGAATCTTTGCTTCAGGCTTTGCAAATGGCTTCTTTGAGCGGAGTCGACGTCCGCCTGATGGTTTCCAAAAAGTCCGATTCCCAATACGTTGACCCTGCTGCACATTCTTATTATGCCGATTTGCTGGAAGCAGGCATGAAAATTTATGAGATGGAAGGCAAATTTGTTCATGCCAAGACTATTGTTGCCGACGATATGCTGTCGGTTATCGGCTCGGCCAATCTGGATTTCAGGAGTTTTGAGACTAATTTTGAAATCAACGGTTATATTTACGACCCTGTGATTGCTCACCAGAATAAGGAAATTTTCTTCCGGGACATGCAGGAATGTCGGGAAGTTTTGTTTGAGGATTGGATGAAGCGTCCGCAATGGAAGACGTTTTTTGATTCGATAATGCGGTTGTTTGCGCCGTTGATGTAATTTTTCAGATATTCGGAAACAAATAAAAATCCTTAGTAAGCGCAATATATTCCTCACTGTAAATTTTCGGCGATTGCTCGATTAAAAGGATATTTTCTTTATAATCCGCTTCTTGATTTGAATACTCCAACAATACTCGCTTAACCGGTTTATGAGGCAAAGACGAAACAAGCGTTTTCCGGCAAAGGAACAACCGGTTTTCCAAAGCCAAAGTATGAAAATCTCCGAATCCATCGAAAGGTAAGATGACGGCTAATTTTCCTCCCGGATTCATTAAAGACAAACTTTTCCCGATTAAATCGGCGAAAAATAAGCTATCGTTGTGGCGAGCGAAATTGCGTTGGGCGTTGGGTGATTTCAGAGAATCGGAAAAATACGGAGGATTCGAAACGATTAAATCAAACCGGAGAGAAGTTTCCCAATGTTGAAAAGCCGCTTTTTCTACGATTAACAGGGATGAAAACGGAGAATTTTCAAAATTAATTTTTGCTTGTTCGCATGCGTTTTCGTCTATATCAATAGCATGAATTGGAGCGCCGGAGCGTTGAGCCAGCATCAAGGCAATCAATCCCGAACCTGTTCCGATATCCAATGCCGTTTTTGCCTGTGTGCAATCCGCCCATGCGCCGAGGAGCACGCCGTCCGTCCCGACTTTCATGGCGCATAAATCGTGATAGACCGTAAATTGTTTGAATTGAAAATACGGATTACTCATCAATATTGTCCGGATTGTACGACGAAGGATGCAATACGATGACGCCCGTATTGGATTTAATTTTGTTGCAGTAATCCGTTAATGATTCCGGGTTGATGATTACCTTTTTAGCTGTGGACGAGGCATGAATAAAAGTTAATTGTCCTTTGTGCCGGTAAGCAATTCCCACGTGAGAAATGTCCAGGCCGGCAATAGAGGTTGTGAAACAAACGATGTCTCCGCTCTTTATCTGCGCTTGATGTGCGCTGATGTCCTGTTTGGGGATAAAGTAATAATTTCCGCGCCGGTTGATTTCCTGTTCTATCGTTTCAATTTCTTTCACCGTTTCGGGATTGTCTTTTAAATGCTTGTATTTCGGATAATTTTCGGACATAAAAGACACATTCGGCTTGAATTTCTTCCCTCCCAACGCATGAGTTATATCTTCTACGACGCCTTTTTTTACATTATCGAAAATCCAGTCGGAAGTGTAATGCAGCCGGGAAGTATAGCTATTTATAATGCCGTCCCGGTAACGAATCAGTCTCAATTCCCGCTCAAAACAGTCCATGTCGGGGTTCGGATGTTGGAGCGTACGGGACAAGGCCAGACAGTTTTCGACAAAAGTCAGGCAATCCATTTCGCGGAAATTGATTATTAAATCTTCCGTGTCGAGTGTATCCAAAGTATGGGCGACATAAGGAGTATTCAGGAAAAAGAGAGCCGTGTGTACTACGCTACTGTCAACTGTGCTTCGGGGCGCCGACTGGAGGAATTTCCCAAGGATTTCCAAATCTTGGTTCCAGTCGGAGCTTACCTGGGCGGTAAGATTTTCCGAAAATAGCAGGAAAAGCGTTAATATGAAGGGGAGTTTTGTTGTTTTCATATAAGCATATTGAAAATATTGTGATAAATTAGATTATCCAAATTGTTGCCATAAATTTTTATTTTAGAAATACGATACAAAATTACGAAAATTTTCTTTGCTAATTCCTAAAAACAGGATTTTGTTCAAATTTCTTGGGAC
>JAISXN010000091.1 GCA_031270525.1 Candidatus Symbiothrix sp.
TCCACGCCGCCGATTACGTAAGGCGTTGTTCCCGAAGCCGCAATCCCAATCACAGTATCCGACTCATTAATGTCAAGCGCTTGTAATTCTTCCCAAGCTCGTTCGGGATTATCTTCCGCCGCCTCAACCGCGCTCCGCAAGGCGACGTCGCCTCCGGCAATCAATCCGATAATAATTCCCGGCGATACCCCGAAAGTAGGCGGGATTTCCGAAGCATCCAATACGCCTAAACGTCCGCTCGTTCCAGCACCCAAATAAAAAACACGCCCCCCGGAAAGCATCTGTTCTATTATCCGGTCTACAAATCTTTCTATCTGAGGAATTATCCCTTTGATTATCAAAGGCACATTAGCGTCTTCCTGATTCATTCCGGTTAAAAGTTCGCGTACCGACATCCGGTCCAGATGCTGAAAGACCGAAGGAGATTCTGTGATACTTACCATTTCTTATTTTTAGCTATTATTATAACATTATATTTAGCAATTTGTATGACAAATTTTCTCTTAAACGAATATGTTTAGAAGAAATTGCATAACAAAGTCCAAAAGTACTATTTTTTAATGAATTTTACAACAAAAAAAAGAGAAATTTATAATATAAAACAAAAATATAACGAAAATAAAAAAAAATGCTGTACTTATATAATATGTATGACATATTTTTTGTTTTTTCAAAAATAATATTTACCTTTGAAGCATTATTGTTTTATGCAAATTTTTCAGAACAAGAATAACATGAAAAAGACGACATGCTTCCTACCTTACAGTACAGAGGAAACTACAAGGAGTACGGTAATGGAATTACGGCAATGTAGCGAAACGGACGATATTTTTGTGATTCATAAAAACACCCAGGACATAGTTTTACCGGAAGGCTGTAAAAGTTTGGTTGCCGGCGCATTGCAGCAGACAGCCACGTTAAAAGCCCTGGCAAACGAAATTCGCACCGCTTACACCTTATTATATATACAATCTTTACCCTTGCAATCAGGCGCTTACGCCATCGAACGAATGTTGCAGGTAGCCGAAGATACGGAAGCCGGATTATTATACGCCGATTGCTACAAAATTAAAGAAGGCGTGCAACAAGCACATCCGGTGATTGATTATCAGGAAGGCAGTTTGCGTGACGATTTCGATTTCGGTTCCTTATTATTATATCGTTCCGACGCTTTTATAGAAGCCGTAAAAGCGATGGATGCCGATTACCGGTCGGCCGCCCTGTATGATCTACGTTTGAAAATTTCCCGGAAATACCGTTTGTTTCATTTACAGGAACCGCTTTATACGGAATTGGAAACCGACAACCGGAAATCGGGTGAAAAAATCTTCGATTATGTTGATCCGAAAAACCGGCAAGTGCAAATCGAAATGGAACAAGCTTGTACGCATCACCTGAAAGCCATCGGAGCATGGCTGAAACCCGAATTTACTCCCGTAGTTTTTTCCGAAGATACTTTCCCTGTGGAAGCTTCCGTCATTATACCGGTACGCAATCGCGAACGCACCATCGAAGATGCTGTTCGCTCGGCGCTGAAGCAGGAAACGAAATTTCCATTCAACCTGATTGTAGTCGATAACCATTCCACCGACCGGACCACGGAAATACTGCGGAAAATCGCCGCTACCGATTCCCGCCTGATTCACGTCATGCCCGACCGGGATGATCTGGGCATCGGCGGTTGTTGGAATACAGCTATCATGCATCCACAATGCGGAAAGTTCGCCATTCAATTAGACAGCGACGATATATACATCGACAATCAGGTTATCCAAACGATTGTCGATGCTTTTTATGAGCAGAATTGCGCCATGATTGTCGGGACTTACCAAATGGTAAATTTCAAACTGGAAGAAATCCCGCCCGGCATTATCGACCATCGCGAATGGACACCCGACAACGGACGAAACAATGCTTTGCGTATTAACGGTCTGGGTGCTCCGAGAGCTTTTTACACGCCGGTATTGCGGGAAATCAAACTTCCCAATACCAGTTACGGCGAAGATTACGCCGTAGGATTGTCCATCTCGCGCCATTACCGCATCGGGCGAATCTATACGCCTTTGTATCAATGCCGTCGTTGGGATGATAACTCCGACGCTTCTTTGGATATCAATAAACAAAACACCCATAATTTCTATAAAGACCGTATCCGGACCATCGAATTATCAGCGAGAAAACGATTAAATGAAAGACAAACAGAACAATAGAAAAATTTCACCCTGGGCATGGATTCCTTCGCTTTATCTGGCGGAAGGATTACCATTTGTGGCGGTACAAACTATTTCCGTCATCATGTATAAGCGAATGGGAATTTCCAATACCGACATCGCATTATATACCGGTTTATTGTACTTACCCTGGCTTATTAAACCTGTTTGGAGTCCTTTTGTGGATATCCTGAAAACCAAACGCTGGTGGATTCTTATTACACAATTATTAATGGGCGCCGGATTTGCAGGAGTTGCCTTTACGGCTCCTCTTCCTTTCTTTTTTCAAGCGACATTGGCATTTTTCTACCTGTTGGCATTTAGTTCCGCTACGCACGACATTGCCGCTGACGGCTTTTATATGACAGGCCTCGATACCAACCAGCAAGCCATGTATATAGGCGCTCGTAATGTATTTTACCGTATAGCAACACTTATCGGCCAGGGGGGACTGGTTTTTCTGGCAGGCTATCTCGAAAGAGTAACAGGAAATATCCCATTTGCGTGGTCGATTACCTTTTTTGTATTGGCAGGCTTGTTTATCCTGGTAAGCATTTACCATCGCTTTGCCCTACCCAAACCGGAATCGGATGCTCCCAATCCGGACCTGACGGCGAGCGACATCATACGGGAATTTGGCGAAACTTTTTTGTCTTTCTTTAAAAAACCGCAAATACTTGCGGCGCTGTTCTTTATGTTGACTTTCCGCTTTGCCGAATCACAATTGCAAAAACTGATTAATCCTTTTTTGCTCGACCCCAAAGGTGCAGGCGGATTGGGATTAAGTACGGAAGAAGTAGGTTTCGTTTACGGAACGGTAGGAGTCATTGCATTACTGTTGGGCGGAATTGTCGGCGGTATCGCCGCAGCCGAAGGAGGATTGAAAAAATGGCTCTGGCCAATGACGCTCAGCATGTTGCTCACTGCCGCCACCTTTGTTTATTTGAGTTTTTCGCAAACTGGCGATTTGCTGGTAATCAATATTTGCGTCTTTGTCGAACAATTCGGATACGGCTTTGGCTTCACCGCCTACATGCTCTACCTGATGTATTTTTCCGACGGTCGCCACAAGACTGCGCACTACGCGATTTGTACCGGTTTTATGGCTGCCGGCATGATGATCCCCGGTATGTTCGCCGGCTGGTTGCAGGAACAGTTGGGATACAATCACTTCTTTATTTGGGTGATGATTTGCAGTATTGTTCCTATCATTGCCGTATCGTTGTTGAAAATCGACCCGGCGTATGGGAAGAAAAAAAAGTAATAATAAAATCTTTTTTAATTAAATTATACATAGTATGAAGAAAACATCCACAACCCTATTTATCATCCTTCTGACCGGCGCTATTTTGTACGCCCAATCCCCCAAACGGGAAATCCGCGCAACCTGGATAGCCACGGTTACCCGGATTGACTGGCCGAAACAAAACGGCGCCACAGCACAAAAAAACGAAATGCTGAAGATGCTCGATTCCATACAAAGTTTGAAGTTAAATGCAGTATTTTTCCAAGTCCGTTCGCGCTGCGACGCCATGTACAATTCCGCTTACGAACCTTGGAGCAGCGACTTGGGCATTGCCCGCGGAACCGATCCGGGCTACGACCCGCTGGCTTTCGTCGTTGAAGAATGTCATAAACGCGGCCTCGAATGTCATGCATGGCTGAACCCCTATCGTTACAGCCGCGACGCCAACGGATGGACCGGCGCCAACGATAATGCGCTGAATTACGAAAAAACCCATCCCGAATGGTTGCTCTGGTATTCCAACAATGTCGTGTGCGACCCTGCATTACCCGAAGTCAGAGTGCGTATCAAAAGTGTTGTCGGCGATATTTTAAGTAAATACGACGTGGACGGCATTATTTTCGACGACTATTTTTATCCTTATGGCGGCACAACCAATCAGGACGCCAACTCGGTAGCTCAATATAAACCCGCCGGCATGAACGTGCACGACTGGCGTCGCGACAACGTAAACCACATGATTGCCGATGTTTACGACACCATTCAAGCCGTCCGTCCCTGGGTTACATTCGGCGTTTCGCCCTTCGGCATCTGGACTACCGACCAATCGGCAGCGAACAAAGAAGGGATTCCCCTACCCTCCGGCATCACCGGCGGTAACATGTATCAGGAAATTTATTGCGACCCTGTGGCTTGGCTGAAACAGGGAACCGTCGATTATATTTCACCCCAACTCTACTGGAAAACCGGCGGCGGCCAGGATTACAATAAACTCTGTCCGTGGTGGGCCGATTTGGCAAACCAATTCGGCGTACAGTTTTATTCGAGTATGGCGAACTACAAATACGCGGAAAAAACAGATGCAGCTTACACCGTAACCGAATTGGCGAACCAATCGCTCCGCAATCGCAGTTCGGCCAAAGACGACGCTCCGGGACATGTATTCTACAACACGCAAGCTTGGGTATTTGATGCGCCTTTCCGTAAGAAATTCCGGGAAGAAGTTTTTACGAAACCGTCGCTTACGCCCGCTATCGGTTGGAAACCGGCGAATGACCAGGGAATGGTTACTTTCAATGCGCCTGTGGGCAGCATCATTTCCTGGATATACAACGAAACAGACGATAGTGTCCGCTATGCCGTTTACGCTGTTCCCATTGCCAGGATAAACGACCCATCCGTTTTTTCCAAATCCGATTATCTGCTGGGCGTTTCATACGCTAAACAATATCCTTTGCCCGGCGGCGTCAGTACCAGTTCACACCGGATTGCCGTTTCGGTATTAGACCGTTACGGTAATGAATTTGCCCCGCGCATATTGGGAACATCCGTGAGTGAAATGACCGCGGCGCAATTAGTTTCTCCGGACGACTACGCATCGGCAGGGATTCCGGTTCAATTCCTGTGGAACGCCGTGAATAAAGCCGATTGCTACGTATGGCAATTAGCTACCGATGAGAATTTCACCGATATCGTTTGCACGAGGGAAACCACAAACCCCGGTTTTAGTACAAGTTCACAACTCAATATCAAGGAAGACGGAAGAACATATTATTGGCGCGTCAGAACACGCAAAGCGAATGTCCGCGATGTATGGTCGGAAACCCGCCGGATAATTCTCTCGTCCAACAGCGGAACGGAAACCATTGCTTCGGAAAATGCAGGAATGCTCAAAGCGTATGTATCCGGCAAGCAACTCTTTGTTGAATCGGCTGTTGCCGGTCAGGCCGACATCCGCGTTTTCAAGCTTTCGGGACAACTGTTTTCGGTTTTGGAATATCGCTTGCAAGCAGGGAAAAATCTGATTCCGGTCCACATTCCGGATACGGTTTCGCTCATCAATATCCGGACAGGAAACAAAGAAATCACAGTAAAAAACATAAACAGATGAAAAAATTAATTGTTCTATTAGCCGTATTGGCTGTATGGGGACAGACAGTTGTCGCCCAAACCATTGATGTTATTTCCGTTCAACTGTTGAACGGAACGGAAAAAGGCGGATTCTTCCATCCGGTATTCAGTCCGCAAGGAACTTATCTGTTGACAACCGGTGAAAATTATGCCGGCTTGAATCACCATTCGTTGGCCACCAACGAAGTACAAAAGCTTACCGCCGACGCGGGAGCCGGTTACGATCTCCGTATCAGCGAAGATGGAAACACCATTCTATTCAAACGGACGGAATTCCCAAAAAATCTGCGTTATACTTCCCTGCGGCAATACAATTTGCAGGATAAAAAGCAATCGGAAATAGAAAAAGCGACGCGGGAAAAAATCACGCCGGCCTTCGTCGGCAATCAAGCTGCTTATGTGAAAGGCAACACTTTGGTAAAATCCTCGTTGAGGTCGTCCGGAAGTAAGGTCGCAATTCCCTTTATCAATATTGAAGACCGGAAAATGGTACTTTACTCCGGAACAAAACGAACGACAATCACGCCCAACGGCGCAGACGCCAGCTATTTCTGGGCCAGCGTATCGCCCGACCAAAAGCATATTGTTTACACCGTTGCAGCGCACGGGACATTTGTTTGTACTGTCGACGGAAAAAACCCGGTTTCCCTAGGCAAGCTCAACGCTCCCAAATGGCTGGGTAATCAATGGATTGTCGGTATGGACGATAAAGATGATGGAGATTTCGTTACATCATCCGCTATCGTAGTTTCCACCATTGACGGGAAAGTCCGCCAAACGCTGGCTACGCCCCAAACGCCAATTGCCATGTACCCGGCAGCTTCGGCCGACGGCAAACGCGTCGCTTTCAACAGCGGCGAAGGAAAGATATACATTTTAGATATTAACATTCAAAAATAAAGGAGGAACAAGTTATGAAAAAAATCGCATTATTACTGCTTGTTCTTTTGACAAGTATTGCTGCACAGGCCACCGATTTGACCGGAGTAAAAATCTACATCAACCCGGGACACGGCGGTTACGATTCCAACGACCGCAGTATATGGACCATTCCCGTCCCCGAAACATGGACCAACCCCAACGGATATTGGGAGTCGAAATCCAACTTAGTAAAAGGACTTGCTTTGAAAGAGATGCTCGAAGCGGCAGGCGCTACTGTTATTATCTCGCGTACCGATAACAGCAGCGGGATTCGCGACGGCGCTCAATTTGCCGGTGGCGGCGACCGCGACCTGTCGGAAATCGCCGAAGAAGCCAATGCCGGCAATGTGGATCATTTTCTGTCGATTCACAGTAATGCATTAAATTCCACTACCAATTATTTATTGCTGCTTTATCATGGTTATGATAATCAACCTACCGTAGCGGCCAGTTTGCCGATGGTGCAAAACTCCGGACCGATTCAGTTCGACAACCCGCTGACCGTTTGGTCAAGTTCCGCAATCAATTTGCGGGGCGACTTTACATTCTACGGGGATAATCTGGGCTTGGGCGTTCTGCGTCCCCTGACCGTACCCGGATTCCTGTCCGAAGGTTCATTCCACGATTATCCGCCCGAAACACACCGGTTAAGCAATGATGATTATTGTAAACTGGAAGCCTTGCGTTTCTTCAAACATTTTCATACTTACTATAATCGCGATATGCCGGTCAACGGAACAGTGGCCGGTTGGATAAAAAGTTCCAACGAACCGGTCAATACATTGAATCAGCCGAAATTTACCTACCGTGCCAACAGCGACGACCAATGGTTGCCGGTCAACGGTGCAACAGTGAAATTACTGTCGGCCGACGGCAGCAGTGAATTGCAAACCTACACCACCGACAATTGGTACAACGGCATTTTCGCTTTCTACAATGTAGTCCCCGGCAATTACAAAGTAAAAGTGGAAGCTCAAAACTACGAAACAAAAATTGTGGATGTAACGCTTGCGGCAAGCAGCATAGCATACGCCAAAGTACAAATTAAAAATGTCCGCTTAATAGTTCCGGATTATCCCGATCCGAATCAGGAAGCCGGCGTAATGGCTCTTCCCAACTACGATTTCCAGGCCAACGGAAGCATTGCCAATCCCGAATGGTTGCAAAACAACACGATCAAACGGGCGCTTTACCGCAACGGCAAATTGTATGTTTTGACTACCGCTTCCGGAATTATTGTCGCCGACGCCCAAACAACCAACTTCATCAAGGAATTGGATATGACAGGCGCCGGTAATATCAGCGACATCGCTTTTACGGCCGATAATTTCCTGCTGGCTTGTACTAAGGAAACTATCGCTTTGGAAAATCCGGCTACCTGGTGGAAAGTCTATACCTGGGATGACGATAATTCCGCTCCCCGTTTGCTCTTCCAAACGCAGAATAACGGAGGATGGGACGGCTCCGAAGTCGGAGAAACATTTACCGTAAGCGGTTCCCGCTGGAATTGTAAGATTTATACTACGGCGATATCCACTTCGGTAACAGCAGATGCTTCTCCCCGGATTGCCGTTATGGCTTTGGAATACGACGAAGATAATCCTTCACAGTTGGAATATAAATATCTGATTGCCGAAACCGCAATGTCGGCAAAAGCATGGGGCGAACATCCGGTGTTGACCCTTTCTCCTTCGGGAAATGGCGATCATTTGTATATCGACAGCGAAACACTTCTGCCTGTTGAATACCATTTCAGTTGGGAGAAAACCAGCGGGACGGCTTTAATTCAAAAAGCGGCTTTTGCCGTACCGGCCGGCTATACACTGGAACCGGTCTCCAGTGGCGGTAATTTCTTCCGCAATGCCAAACATACTTATCTGGCATTGCCTGTTTCCGAAGCCGACGGTGCGAAAGCAGGAGTAGTTTTGTTTGATGTGAACGACGGACTGGATAAAGCTGTGAAAGTATCGGCACAATATCCTGCCGAAGGTTTGGGTGAAACGCCCGCTACCTATATGACAGCTACCGGCATCGTGAACGGTTATGACATCGAATTGCTGGTATTGGCCAAAAATCAGGGCATGGCGAAATACAAAACCGTCGATGTGCCGACAGCCAA
>JAISXN010000162.1 GCA_031270525.1 Candidatus Symbiothrix sp.
GTTATTAGCGATTCCCCTTGTGCCCGGAACAGGACTCGAACCTGCACATCCTTGCGAACACTAGTCCCTGAAACTAGCGCGTCTACCAATTTCGCCATCCGGGCTTTCTTATTTGTGAGTGCAAAATTACATTTTTTTACTTAATTTCAAAGAAAAATTTTGATAAAATCAACATTTGATGTTTAATTCCTGCAAAATAGCTTTAATTTTTTCATAAGTGGTGATGCGAGTCGGAATCAATGGCAGCCGAAGCGAATTTTCAATATAACCCATCATACTCAAGATGCTTTTTACGCCGGCAGGATTTCCATCGACAAACAATAATTCAAACAATTCCGTAAAATTATGATGAATATGCAAAGCATTTGCATAATTGCCGGATAAAGCTAAGCGCACCATCCGGCTAAATTCTTTCGGAAAAGCATTGCCAATCACGGAAATAACACCGACAGCGCCAAAAGTAATCAGAGGGAATGTAATGCCGTCGTCGCCTGAAATCACCTGGAAATCATGCGGCTTATTTTTGATAATGGCGCCGATTTGCGTCATATTTCCGGAAGCTTCTTTCACGCCGACTACATTTTCGCACTCATGAGCCAAGCGCAAAGTTGTTTCTGCAGACATATTAACACCTGTGCGACCGGGAACATTATACAAAACGACCGGCAAAGAAGTCGAATCGGCAATTTGTTTGTAATGCTGATAGATGCCTTCCTGAGAAGGTTTATTGTAATACGGAACAACCGAAAGTATAGCATCGATACCCGAAAAATTATCGTTCTTCAATCGTTCGACGACCGCGCGTGTGTTGTTGCCGCCAACGCCCAACACAATGGGAATCTTTCCGTTTACCCGCTCGATAACCAACTGCGTAATTTCTTTTTGCTCTTCGGAAGTCAAGGTGGGCGTTTCTGCCGTCGTACCCAAAACAACCAGATAATCTGTGCCGTTTTGCAATTGATAGTCCACCATACGCGCCAAAGCATGGAAATCAACATCACCGTTTATTTTGAAAGGAGTTATCAAAGCAACTCCCATTCCTTTGAGATTAATGCGTCCCATTTGCTAATTTTTTTTATTTTTAACATTACCCGAAGAAATCGTTGACAAATAATGAATCAGTTGTTTGCATAACTCCCTGGCAGTGATAATTTCACCGGATTCCATTTGTGGAGCAAACGAAATAACCATATCGTAAATGGGAAGATCGGTTTTGCCAAATCCTACTTTAAACCGCGAATCAACTGATACCAATACGTATTGCAAGTACAAATTTTCTTTAAGAGCCAGATTAATTGCAAGGTCATACGACTCCGAGCCTAAAGAATTTATGATCTCTGTCATGGAGTCATTTTTCCAAACATTTGTGTCATCTTCCGTAACAATGGTATGAAATATACTGGAATAATTATTTTGATCTCTTTTATCTTTATAGGCACAAACTCGAACTTTCTTGCCCATTTTTTTTAGTTGTTTAATAAAGAGATTGGCATCCGAATAATCTTTGGTATCAAATAATAAAAGAACCGATTTTATCTCTTTCAAATTATGATATTCCTTTTCTCTATTCGAACTGTAAAAGATATTATTAATTTTTCTTTTTAAAAAATATTTATTTATACTAATCATATCATTTTAAGAAACTCTTCTTCCGAAATAATTTTAATTTCCAATTTCCGAGCTTTTTCCAATTTTGCCGGTCCCATATTTTCTCCAGCAAGAATATAATCGGTTTTTGCAGAAACAGATCCGGAATTTTTCCCTCCGTTTTTTTCTATCAACGCTTTGTATTCATCCCGCGAATGTAGTAAAAAAGTTCCTGAAATCACAAATGTCAATCCATTTAAAAGATCTGTCTTTTCAGCCAAAGCAGCTTCATCCAAAGCAAACCGGACGCCATAACTTTTTAATCTTTCGACTAATATGCGATTCGATTCTATTGAGAAATAGTCGATAACGCTTCTTGCGATTACTTCTCCTATTTCATCTACTGCAATCAATTGCTCAAAACTTGCATTCATCAAAATGTCAATGTCAGGAAACGCATGCGCCAGTTTTTTTGCTACCGTTTCGCCTACATACCTGATCCCCAACGCATAAAGTGTCCGTCCGTATGGAACTTGTAATGAATTACGAACACTTTCCACAAAATTGTTAGCGGATTTCTCCGCCCAGCGCTCCAATTTTAAAATTTCTTTTATCTTAACCGTATATAAATCGGCTGCATTTTTTATCAAACCGGCTTTGTAAAACTGATTGACAGTTTCCTCTCCAATATTGATATACATGGCTTTACGCCCGACAA
The DNA here is from genome assembly GCA_031270525.1 of Candidatus Symbiothrix sp. GTDB lineage: Bacteria > Bacteroidota > Bacteroidia > Bacteroidales > Azobacteroidaceae > Azobacteroides. The sequence continues at coordinate 2,306 of JAISXN010000162.1, forward strand.
AATGTTCAATCATCCCTTTGATTTGCGGTTCGCAACCGAAATGGTTCGGACAATAATAAGCGGCTTCACCTTCTTCCCGAACCAATTTTGTTCCGCAAGCCGGACATTTTTTGATAAATTCCACTTTCGGACCAATCAAAAACCGCGCTTCTTTATTCACTCCCACTATTTTAGGAATGATTTCCCCACCTTTTTCAACGTAACACATATCGCCAATATGGACGCCAAAGTTACGAATAATATCGGCATTATGCAAAGAAGCCCTTTTAACGATTGTCCCGGAAAGTAAAACCGGCTCAAGATTGGCCACCGGAGTAACGTTTCCGGTTCGTCCTACCTGGAAATCAACCGAATTGAGACGCGTTTCCGCCTGCTCCGCCTGAAATTTGTAGGCAATCGCCCAACGCGGCGATTTGGCCGTCCATCCCAAATTCAACTGTTGGCGCGCCGAATTGACTTTCAAGACAATGCCGTCGGTAGCCACCGGCAGATTCCGCCGTTCCTTATCCCAATAATTGATAAATTCAAAAACTTCTTCCAAAGTACTGCATTTTTTCGCTGCATCGGAAATTTTAAAACCCCAGCTTTTGGCTTTTTGCAGGTTTTCGTAATGCCCGTCCGAAGGAAGATTTTCTCCCAACAAATAATATAAATAGGAATCCAGCTTGCGGGAGAAAACAATGGCCGGATTTTGCAGTTTCAATGTTCCCGAAGTCGCATTTCGGGGGTTGGCAAACAACGGTTCTTCCGTTTCCGCACGCTCTTTATTCAAATCGTCGAAAACTTTCCAGGGCATCAATATCTCTCCCCGGATTTCAAATTTCTGCGGGTAATCCGTTCCCTGCAATTTGAGCGGAATCGTTTTAATTGTTCTTACATTGGCAGTTACATCATCTCCGCGAACGCCATCGCC
>JAISXN010000168.1 GCA_031270525.1 Candidatus Symbiothrix sp.
CGGTTCGCTGTGTTTCAGAATATTGGTCCGAAGATTTAACAATTTGACATTTTTTTTGTGAATCGGCTAAGCCGATTCACAAAAATTTTAAAATTTTTTTTACGAAAATGGAAATTTCCGAGGCGTGGACGCTACGCCGAGCGGGAGTTAGGGATAAAAATGTAATCACCGCCAAGTAATTTACCCTCACAAATTGCAACCAATTGATTATTAAGTACTTTAAAAGGAGTGTATTTCAATTCTTCAAACAGTGCAAGTATCCGCTCTTCGTTTTCAGGCCAAACTTCTACCTGCACGATGGGTTTACATCGCCGGATAATTTCCTTCATATCCGAAAGTACAATATATTCAAAGCCTTCAATATCACATTTGATATAATCTATCCTTTCCAAATCGTTGAACAAAACGGAGGGTATTTTCATTTGGGCTTCAAACCGAAACTCCTGATTTTCAATCTTCCCGTCTTTTTCCGAATTGTAAACATGAGGAAGGCCGGTACTCAAATAACCGACATGGGGAGAAGAAACCAATTCAACGCGCTTCTCTTCAAGCCCCAAAGCGTATGGATATAATTGGATATTAGGGTATTTCCGGGCTTTTTCCTGGAATATTTTGTTGTAAATACGGATAGGTTCTACCGAATAAACTTTTCCGGCAGGGCCTGTCCATTTGGCAAACAAAATAGAATAATATCCTAAATTAGCTCCAATATCAACCACAACATCCCCCTTTTTAATCAGGTTTTTGACGAAATAATGCAGCGCATACATCTTATTCCTTTTCAACCAGCCGGCATGATATGCTAAAAAATAACCCCGTTGAAGCAAGCGTAAATAATTATATTGGCCCAACGACCGGTATATAAACCTTTTAATTTTCACACCCATATCGTTTTATAAAGTTAAATATTCGGTTACAAAAGTACCTATTTCCGGTAAGAAAACAAAATAGTGAAAAGTGAACGCATATTATTTTGATATCTCAAAAGCAAAAAGTAATTTTGCACCCATTAATTGTACATTAGACTATTGGGTATGATACATAAATTCGATTTTCTCGTCATCGGTTCCGGAATCGCCGGAATGAGTTATGCGCTAAAAGTAGCTGATAAAGGGCGCGTTGCACTCCTTGCCAAAACGACCCTGGAAGAAGCCAACACTTTTTACGCGCAAGGTGGAATTGCATCGGTTACTTTACCGTGGGACGATTTTGAAAAGCATGTTCAAGACACGCTGATTGCCGGAGACGGGATTTGCGACAAACAAGTCGTGGAAAAAGTCGTCAGGGAAGCTCCCAAACAAATCGAAGAGCTGATTCGTTGGGGCGTAGATTTCGACAAAGACCCCAAAGGCGAATTTGATTTACACAAAGAAGGCGGTCACTCCGAATTTCGCATTCTGCATCACAAGGACAACACCGGGCAGGAAATCCAGGAAAGCCTGATTAATGCGGTAAAACATCATCCGAATATTACCGTTTTTCACCATCACTTTGCTATTGAGATTCTTACACAACATCACCTGGGAATAAAAGTGACCAAAGACACCCCGAATATCGAATGTTACGGCGCTTACGCCTTAGACGAAAAAACGAATGAAATTCATACTTTCCTTTCCAAAGTCACCATGATTTGTACCGGCGGAATCGGGAATATTTACCAGACGACGACCAATCCGGTTGTTGCCACCGGCGACGGAATCGCTATGGTTTATCGCGCCAAAGGCAGGGTGAAGGACATGGAATTTGTGCAATTCCATCCAACGGCTTTGTATAATCCGATGGAACGACCGTCCTTCCTGATTACGGAAGCCATGCGGGGTTACGGAGGTATTCTGAAAACGCGCAACGGCGAGGAATTTATGCAAAAATACGACGCACGCGGTTCGTTGGCTCCGCGCGATATTGTAGCGCGCGCCATCGACAACGAAATGAAAAGTAGTGGAAGCGATTTTGTCTATTTGGACGTGACTCACAAAGACCCTGAAGAAACAAAGAAACATTACCCGACGATTTATGAAAAATGCCTGAGCGAAGGCATTGACATCACAAAAGATTACATTCCGGTCGCTCCGGCTGCGCACTATCTTTGCGGAGGAATTGTGGTAGATATGGATGCCCGGACGACAATTAATCGCCTGTATGCCGCCGGCGAATGTTCGCGCACCGGACTTCACGGAGCTAACCGTTTGGCGTCCAACTCTCTGATTGAGGCGATTGTATATGCCGACGCGGCGGCTAAACATTCCCTTGCCTACTTGCACGAATATTCGTTCAACGAACATATTCCACTATGGAACGACAAAGGAACTTCCCTGACCGAAGAGATGGTGCTAATCACCCAAAGCGCCAAAGAAGTCGGTTCGATTATGAGTAATTATGTCGGGATTGTCCGTTCCAATTTGCGTTTGGAACGCGCTTTCGAGCGCCTGGAAATTATTTATCGCGAGACTGAAAATCTCTTTGTCCGTTCTACGGTTTCAAAAGACATTTGCGAATTGCGTAATATTGTGAATGTCGGTTATTTGGTTATCAAGCAGGCAATGGAACGGAAAGAAAGCCGGGGATTGCATTATACGATTGATTATCCACGAAAAAATAATATCGC
>JAISXN010000169.1 GCA_031270525.1 Candidatus Symbiothrix sp.
GTCATACTTCCGGTTAGATTTTGCGTTACTTTATTCAGGTATTTCCGAAGGAAAGATACATCGGCATTTTCCGCATTAAAATCAATGGATATGTATTCCTTTCCGGGATAAATGATTCCGTCGATACCGACATGGGTTGAGTCGTTTTTCAAAACGAAGCCATTCATCAAAACGCCCTGGTTTTCGTCGTCCCATTTACCGTTCAAATCCAAATCGCCGAAAACGACTTTGTTAAAGGTAAAATTCTTTACATCCAATTGGGTGGACAATTTCCGGGTTTTATACACGTCTTGAATATCGATGAATCCGGTAGCAATTCCGCCAAATTCCAACGATTTAATACTTAAAGAGTTAAAAATATATTCCAAATCTACTTTGTTCAATTCGACGAGCAGTTTTTCTTCGGGATTGTGAGAAAACATTCCGTTGATTTTAAGAAACTGGTCATTGTGGGCGGCCAGCAACCGGTTTATTTTAACGGTTGACGAATCTGCTTGAATTTTAGTCGGATAAACCGTCCAGACCGAATCGTTGAAAACCAGATTCGACTGTTTGACGTCGATTTGGGTATAGAACGATTTTCCTTTTTCTTTCGAAAAGAAAACGTTCAGATTTAAATCTCCACGATATTTTTCATACACGTTTCCCCAATCCAGATGGGTTTTAACCTGGTCTTCGCCGGCATTGAGCCGGGCGGCGAACCGCAAAGGGTAGCCATTTTTTTGCAGACTGGTTCCCGACAGGTTCAACAAGGCTTCCCCAGCCGAATTATTCAGCGAAATTTTCATATCTTCAAAGCCTGAGTTTCCGAATTTTACATCGTGAATATTGGCTTCCAGATTAAATTTATCGTAAACGCTGTTGTATTGACCGGTAATCCGGGTTTGTTCCCTGAAAGTAAACGGCAGTTCGAGGACACTTGACAAGCGGGTTATATCTTCAATCGTCACGTCGAATGAAAAAAGATTTTCTTTGGGGTCAAATGATTTCTTATTTGGCTCAAACAGAGAGGGAAGGTACAGCGCCAAAGTTTTTTTAATTTTCGGGACAAAGGTGCTGAACGAATAAATTCCGTAAATTTCGCCTCGAAGGATTTCCGAACGGATACTCAAGGTTTTTTCGTTTCCCGACGGAACTGATGTAATGGTTAATTTGTCCAGGTCGTAACTTCCTTTGACCGTTTCGAAATGAATATCGTTTAATATAATGTCTCCCAAAAAGTTATCCGGATTGTTTCCTGTTAAATCGGCCTCAATGTCGAATGAGAGGGAAGCATTTTTGTATTTATCGGTCAGATTTAATTTATCTAACTGTAAATCCGTTACTTTCGCAGCAAATTTAAATTCGGAATCTATATCTTTCAGTAAGAAAAGTCCTTCTGCCGAAATTTTTCCTTCGGGGCAATCCATGTCCAAAAATCCTTTGAAGCTTTCGGGAGTGAAATCGCCTTTCAGGCTTAAATTATTATAAATGTGACCTTTGTATTCTAATTGCTCGACGCGCCCGTCAATCGAACCCGTTAATTTTTTATCCGTTTGTTGTTTAATGTCAAATCCGACGTCAAAAATCGTTTGACCGTAATCGTTGCTGCCGGTCAATGTGGCCAGATTCAGTTTCGGCGAGGCGATTTGTCCCTTGAAAGTAACAGTGTTCCGGCCTTCCGTGACGAGTGTCACATTCGCGACGAGCGTGCCGGTTTCGCTGTTGAGCGTACCGTTAGCAGATAAGTTGTTGGGGTTGCCGGTTATGTTTCCCTGGAAATTCATGCTTTTCATCTGACGGATTGTCTCCGGTAATTCAAACGGATTTTTACCGAAATTGTTTATGATTCGTTCGATAGCTATCGGAGAAAGAAATGAATCGTCAATTCGGCAGTCAATGAAAATTGTTTCGGGATTGGAATCGAACAGGTTTTTTATATTGGCGTTTGTTTTGAGCATCAGGTGATTGTAATATCTGAAACAGAGATTTTGTATATTCAGGTTATCCGTTGTTCCCGAAAAATCTCCGTCCACGTTTATCTTGTCTTCGAACTGTGACAATGCGGGAACGAATGAACCGAAATCTTTTAAATAGATGTCGGAATTATCAATTTTCAACCGGAAAACGGCATTTTTTAATTTTGGCTCTTTGCTGTAATCGGCTTCTATATCTTTGATTGTCAATGAAGTACTTTCTAATTTTAGAGACAACTGATTCATTATGGCTTTTTCTTTGTCGGCTTTTAAATCGAAAGCCAGTTGTTTTATCCGGAATCCATTTTTCTCCTTGAAACTCAACCGTTTTACTATAAGGTCTAATGCCTGGTCGCTTTTGAAATCCCGGACATTGATTTTAGACGCGATATCGTTTAGTTGAAATGATTTCGGGTTGAATTTTCCAGGCGTTTCGGGGGCATCCTTTTCGCGGTAGGAAAAACTTCCGGCGCTCAGATTGATACTTTTTATCTGTAAATCAATGATACTTTTGTCTTTTGTCGAATCCGGATCGGCGAAAATATCCAAAATATATTGAATATTCAGTGGCGAACCGGAGGTCTCTTTACTCAGGTTGAATTGAAAAGTGTAGAGCTGTACGGAATTAATGCGCCATTTTTTCCGGAACAAAGGCAAAATATCAAAATCAGCCGTTAACCGTTTGGCTTCGAGAAGCGTATCCTGGGAACGGTCTTCCAGGTAAACATCTTTCAGGATAATTTTATTGAGGAATCCCCATTTGATTTGTCCGATTTGGACTTCGGTCTGAAATTTATCGGTTAAACCGGCTGCTATTTCGCGGGAAATTTTCTTTTGCAAGGAAGGTATTTGCAATAGACAGACAGGTAGTAGGTAAAATACCACCACAAAAATAAAAATACTCCAAACAATACGTTTAAAAATTCTCATTTATTGTAATTCAACCGGATTATCTCTTTTCTCAAGTACAAAGGTAATAAGACATTTGCGTATTTCGAAATTATTTGCGAAATTTGTGTAACATTTAAACTTAAATACATTTTGTTTGTTTTTATCTTGTTACGGTTCTCTCTATGAATCTATTTTTTTGATATGTATAATACTTACTTTTACATAATTATAACCGTTTTTGTCCTCAATTTTGCATGGGGACAATTCATGTCTTATCTGAATAGGAAACGTATGAGTCCATATCTACCCAAGGAATTGGAAGACATTTACAATCCTGAGGAATATGCGCGGCAACAGGCTTATCAAAAGGTTAACAGCCGTTTCGGTTTGATTTCGGGCGGATTTTCATTTGTGGTAGCGCTGGTAGCGCTGTTGTTCGGCTTATTCGGTTGGCTGGATGATATGCTCCGGACTTATACGGTTCATTTTTTATGGTTGCCGCTTTTGTTTTTCGGAATCCTGTTTATCATTGGTCAAGTCATAGATTTGCCTTTCGATTGGTATTCCGTTTTTAAGATAGAAGAGCGATTCGGGTTTAATAAACTGACACGCAGATTGTTTGTTTCCGATTTTGTCAAGCAGATTTTATTGAGTATGGTTATCGGTGCGGTTCTGTTGACGGCTGTTTTGTATATTTACCAATACACAGGCAAATGGTTCTGGCTTCTGGCCTGGTTGGCCGTTTCGGGTTTTTCTCTGCTGATGACTTTCTTTTATTCGGAATGGATTGTACCGTTATTTAATAAGCAAACGCCGCTGGAAGAGGGTGAGTTGCGGACAGCCATCGAATCTTTTGCAGCAAAAGCCGGGTTCGGCTTGAAAAATATTTATGTGATGGACGGCTCTAAACGTAGCACGAAGGCCAATGCCTATTTTACCGGTTTCGGTAAGAAAAAGCGGATAGTCCTGTTCGATACTTTAATAAAAGAACTTGAAATGGAGGAAATTGTAGCTGTATTGGCGCACGAAATCGGGCATTATAAAAAGAAGCATGTTTACCAATCCATGCTTATTTCCATTTTGACGATGGGGATTACTTTTTATATTTTATCGTTGTTTTTGAACAACTTGCAGTTGGCCGAAGCTTTGGGAGGAAAAGTTTCTTCTTTCCATTTGGGTTTGGTAGGTTTCACCCTGCTTGTTACTCCGATTTCGGAAGCGCTGGGTCTGGGGATGAATCATATTTCTCGTAAAAACGAATATGAAGCCGACCGTTTTGCGGCGCAATTCGGTTTGGGAGACGCTTTGATTTCCGCTTTGAAGAAAATTTCGGTAAAAGCTTTGTCCAATTTGAATCCTCACCCGCTCGTAGTGTTTTGGTATTATTCGCATCCTACTTTGTTGCAGCGGATTGAGGGGTGTCGGTCAATAAAGACGCATATTTATCCAACACTTTATCAATCACCCCAATATAATAAAAAGGAAGATTAATCAGGTTGAATGATTTGCCTGTTGAAGTACTCACTTTGTCTACCGACAAAGGTTGTGACCAAACACGCACCGCGAAATTGTGAGGCGACTCATCCATAAACAGATGCAACGATTTCAGTTTGGAATTGTGTCCCGACTTGACTTCTACCGGTATTGCCCGACTATTGTATTTATAAATAAAATCCACTTCGGCTTCGGAACCCTGTTTGTCGCGCTTCCAAAAAATCCGTCTGGCAAGCAAACTATCGCTAAGTGTTAGAAGCTCCTGTGCCGTAATATGTTCGGCTATCCTGCCCCGCCAAACGTCCTGAATATCTTTGACCGAAAAAACTTCCTGTTGTATGTCGGCAACAAAATTGACTAATCCTGTATCTAACCAAATCAGCTTCGGGCGTTGCCGGCGATTGGGCAGCAACGGCATCCGTGTAGTTGAAGTCGGGAATACTAATTCCAAAAGCATGGCTTTCTGTATGGTTTGAAACGCCAAACTCATTTCTTTGGACGAAAAACTGGTTCCTCCGAATTTTTCAAACGTGATAATGCTGCCTGCCGACATCCATCCTGTTTCCAGAATCTCGCGAATTATTTTTATGGTAGGTGTATTTTTCGTATATTTTTCTATATCGTCTTTGTAGGACTGCAAAAGCGAATCATATATCCGTTTTAGCGATAAAATATTTTGATTTTCGGCATATTTTGAAATTACGGCAGGCATTCCGCCAACTAAAGTATAGTCATTGAAAAGTTTCATAATTCTGTCGTGAACGGAAGTAGCGTTTAAATTTTCGATTAATTCGGCGTCGAAATCGTTGTTTATTCCATTTAAAAATTCGAGAAACGAACAGGGACGGATAGCCAGATACTCGACCCGACCGACAGGAAAAGAAATTTTGCGAACATCCATTACCGTTTCGAGCAACGAGCCGGCCGCAATTACATGAATATGCCCGGCTTCTTCGTAAAAATAGCGTAAGATAGCAACTGCTTTGGGGGAATTTTGAATCTCATCTATAAAGAGCAGTACGGAACCGCTATTCATTGTTTGTTTTTTTTGCAAAAAAATGGCTTGAATCAATTCATTTATTTCATCATATTGTTCAAACAAATTCCATTCGGCTTTTCTCTCGATATTAAGGTGAAGAAAAACATCGTACCGCTTGGCAAATTCCTTTACCAAAGTCGTTTTTCCAACTTGCCTTGCACCTCTCAAAACCAATGGTTTACGGTCTGATCGTTCTTTCCATTGTTGTAAATACGTTATTGCTTTTCGTTGTATCATATCCGAAAAATATTTTAGACAAAGGTACGACAATTTTTTTAAAATCGGCGCAAAAGGACGGTATAAAAGTGTTAAAATCGGCGCAAAAGGACGGTATAAAAGTGTTAAAATCGGCGCAAAAGGACGGTATAAAAGTGTTAAAATCGGCGCAAAAGGACGGTATAGATGTTAAAATAA
>JAISXN010000222.1 GCA_031270525.1 Candidatus Symbiothrix sp.
ATATTTTCTTAAAAATTTCAGCATTCATCCGTATCAAAAATTAAAAATATTCATTATAAGAATCTTTTTACAGTTAAGACGAAATATTTGCAGGAAAGGTAACAAAAATTTTGTAAACTCATAACTTTAAAAGGTGCATTTTAAATTGTCTTGCTGTCATTCCCACGAAAGCGGGAATCCCACATTTTTATTTGTTATTTCCAATGAAAAACCTACCTTTGCAAAACAGTTAAAAACCGAATAAAAATCATTCAATAAAATGAAACTATTTAATTCAATTCTAATTTCCATTATTCTATCAACCAATCTTTTGTATGCAAATAATCCGCTCTGGCTCCGTTATTCAGCCCTCTCGCCCGACGGTAAACAAATTGCATTCAGTTACAAAGGCGATATTTATACCGTACCGGCTACCGGCGGGGAAGCCCGGCAAATAACCATGCATGTAGCACACGATTACATGCCGGTTTGGTCGCCGGACAGTAAGAAAATTGCTTTCGCGAGTTATCGTTTCGGCAATTTCGATATTTTTATTACTTCGGCAAACGGCGGAAATGCCAATCGTTTAACTACTTTTTCGGGAGCGGAATCTCCATACGCTTTTACGCCCGACGGAAAATATATTGTTTTCGGAGCGAAAATCCAAGCTCCCGCCGTCAGCGCAGCCTTTCCGTCCCGTGTGATGAGCGAATTATATAAAATTCCTGTCGAAGGCGGTCGCCCTGAACTGATTATTGCCACTCCGGCCGAAAATATTTCTTTCACAAAAGACGGGAAAAAATTTGTCTTCCAAGACAAGAAAGGCCAGGAAGACCGCTTCCGCAAACACCACAAATCGGCTGTTACCCGGAATATCCGGCTGTATGATACGGAAGAAAAAAAGTTTACCGAACTCAATGCCGAAGCGGGAGAAGATACCGACCCCGTTTTAAGTCCGGATAATTCAACAGTTTACTTCTTGAGCGAACGTTCCGGCACCTACAATGTCCACTCTTTTCCGTTGAATAATCCGTCACAGGTAAAGCAAATCACTCATTTCAAAGTAAATCCGGTTCGCTCTCTGACCATTGCCGGCGACGGAACGCTTTGTTTCGGTTATGACGGAGAGATTTACAGCCTGAAACCCAACGGAAGTCCCAAGAAACTTTCCGTCCGGATTACGGAAGGCGAGAAAAAGAATGATATCGAAGAACTCGTAAACAAGGGCGTTTCTACAACAACCGTTTCTGCCGACGGCAAACAAGTCGCATCGGTGATGCGGGGCGAAATTTTCGTATCCTCCGCAGACTACAAATACACCAAAAGAATCACTTATTCCGCAGCTCAGGACAATATGCCCGCATTTTCATCCGACGGGAAATCCTTAGTTTACGCTTCGGAAAAATCCGGCGTATGGAGTTTGTATATCGCCAAAATACATCGTCCCGAAGAATCGTATTTTTTCAATGCAACGCTTATCGACGACGAACCTTTGTTCAAACTTTCCGATACGGAACGAATGTATCCGAAATATTCGCCCGACGGAAAAGAAATTGCTTTCATCGAAAGCCGCAGTAAATTAATGGTTTACAATATTGCAGATAAAAAAGTTCGCCAAATCACCGACGGTTCGGGAAATCCTAATTCTTCCGGAGCAATTGATTATGAATGGTCGCCCGACAGCAAATGGTTCACCGTTGTTTATACGCCCAACAAGCACGAACCGTATTCCGACATCGGATTGGTCAGCGCTCAGGGAGGAACGGTTACCAACCTGACCAACAGCGGTTATACTAACGAAAATCCTCACTGGGTATTGGACGGCGACGCTATTCTTTTCCGCTCCGAAAGATATGGAATGCGCAACCATGCTTCCTGGGGCTCGTTAAATGATGCAATGATTGTTTTTATGAATCAAAAAGCGTTCGATAAATATCGCCTGAGCGAAGATGATTTTAAATTATTGGAAGAAGAAGAAAAAGCTATGAAAAAAGAGGATAAGAAAAACGATAAAGAAACCAAAGAAGACAAAGCAAAAGATGAAAAAGTTAAAACAATCACCGTCGAACCGAAAGGCATCGAAGACCGTATTTTGCGGATAACGCCCAATTCTTCGAACTTAGGCGACGCCGTTCTGACTAAAGAAGGCGACAAACTGTACTATCTGGCTTCTTTTGAAAAAGATTATGACCTGTGGTCAATCAACACCCGCACGCGGGAAACCAAATTGGAAGTGAAAGGTGCGGGAAGAGCCTCCCTCGTGTTGGATAAAGAAGGGAAAAACATATTCCTTTTAGGAAGAAGTCCGCAAAAAATCGTTTTGTCGAGCGGTAAAAAAGAGCCGGTTTCGGTTGCAGCGCGGATAGATTTAGACTTGTCCGCCGAACGCGAGTACTTGTTTAATCATGTCTGGACGCAGGAATTAAAACGGTTTTACAACCTCAACATGCACGGAACCGACTGGAATTTAATGAAAAAAACCTATTCCAAATTCCTACCTTACATCAACAACAATTATGATTTTGCCGAACTTTTGAGCGAAATGTTGGGCGAATTAAACGTATCCCACACGGGAGGACGTTATTATCCCGAAGCCGAAAATCCGGATGCAACAGCAGCATTAGGCCTTTT
>JAISXN010000125.1 GCA_031270525.1 Candidatus Symbiothrix sp.
AGTTTATATTGGTTTTGAAAAAGTTTTATCCGTATGAAGCATTAATTTATCCAAGGCAGCGGCTACATTTCGCACAAAAAGCCTTCCTTCGGGCTTTATTTCAATCCGGTTTTTATCGAAAAAAATGATACCGTCGGCAGCAAATTCCTGAAAACGAGCAGTATTGTAAGCTGTTGCCTGCTTGATGTTTTCTACCGGAAGCGCCAATCGTTCCGACAAATCCTGCCAATCAAGGCTGTAATTGCACATCAATGTTTCAATAACTTCGCGAGTGATTTGTTCATCTTTGCTCAAAAAATAACCTTTGACGGTAGCAAAGCCTTGATTGAGCCGCGCAATATAATCATCAATACTTTTGCTGTTTTGAGCATACGCACCCGATAACTGACTGATTGCCGTAACTCCGAAAGCATAAACCTGCCCGGTGGTGCGGCGGGTACAATAACCTTGAAAATTACGGTGTAATTGCCTGTTTTTGAGCGCTGTATATAACTCATCCGATGGTTTTACGAAATGGTCGAGACCAATGGCCTGATAACCGGCTTGGTTAAGGATTTCCCTTGCTTGTTCGTACATCCGGCTTTTTTCTTCCTGGGCGGGAAGACCGGTTTTTTCCAACAACAGTTGCCGTTTATTGACCCAAGGAACATGAGCATACGAAAAAGTAACCAATCTATCAGTCTGCAGTTCAATCGTTTTTTCAATGGATTTAACAAAACCATCTGCCGTTTGCAAAGGCAAACCGTAAAGAAAATCCAGGTTGATACCGGCATTTTTTTGTCGCAGGATTTGAAAAATTATCTCCAAAGGCAACAAAGACAGCTTGCGATTGGATACTTTTAGAACTTTTTCGTCAAAATCCTGAATACCGATGCTGAAACGGTTAAAACCAGCCTCAATCAACGATTGCCAATACGTTTCGTCCAAATAAGCCGGATGACATTCGATAGCAATTTCCGGTTTGTCGATAGTAGAAAAAGTCGAAAGCAAACGTTCGTTTAATCTTTTTAAAATTGCTACCGGCAGAGTAGTAGGCGTTCCGCCGCCATAATGGATTTGTGCGATTTTCCGTTGCTTGTTGATGTACGGTAAAACCATGTCCATTTCTTTGAGAAGAGCGGAAATGTATTGGTCTATTTTGTCTTGTTTCGCCATTGCGAAAGAATTACACCCGCAATAATAACAAAGGTGACGACAAAACGGTATATGGAAGTAAAAAGAAAGATGTTGCGGATCGCTTGTATTAGAGTCGTATAAGGCTGATTCGTAGTCTTTTGCGGTAAAAGACTCGTTGAAGTAGTTTGCCGGTGGATAGCTGGTGTAGCGGGGGACCGGAATATTATATTTTTTTAGTAAATTGGTCATTTTATTATGCTAAATCTCTATCTCCGGCTTCCTAAACACAGATAATATATAAACCAAAGACACACAACCCATCCCAAACTCAAAAAGAAACAATCCGCTGTAACCGGTCTTGTCCGCGACATGCCCTCCCAACATAGCCATACAGATCCCGCTGAAATGGGTAATCACAGTCTGAATCGTAAAATCGGTACCCTCCCTACCCTCTCTCACACAATCCATCGCCAAAGTATAGACGGCAACGGTTGCCATTCCATAACTTCCCCATAATAAAAGGATTCCAACGTACAATAACTGAATGTCGGGATGCGGATTCTTTGAAATAAAGTAAAAATAAAAAGTCGTGAACAGAATAAAAATCGCAAAAAGAACACGTGACCTGTGACGTCCGATTTTCCGGATAACAAACCCTCCGGCAAAAGAAGCGACCAATCCCGATGCCGTTCCGAAAAAGCCGCTCATCGTACCGATTTGCTTCATATCATATCCTAAATCAACCAGATAAGGTCTTAACATCGCCAAAGTACCAATCAGGGACGAATAGTATAACAAAAGAAACACAATTTGTTTCCAGATGCCTTTTTGGGTAAAGAAAAGTAAGATATCCCGGATGCCGGCTCGCTGAGGATTCACTTGTTCCCGATTGATTTTCAGACTTTTATTGAAATACAAAGGCAACAAAGCCACTATCACAAATAAAGCGAGCGCCGGAAGAATACTGTTCCAGCCAATCTGTTTGAAAAGCAGCAACAATAAACCGCTTCCAACCATTGTCCCGCCGAAACTTCCCATAGATTGCATACTGTTGACCAAACTTTTCTCTTCCCTGCGAAAAGAAAGCACCGCCAATGCGTCCGTAGCAATATCCTGGGTGGCGGAAGCTACAAAAGAAATAATGATCAAAGTAAGAACCAGGTGGAAATTTAGCGAAAAATTCAGGAAAGCCACCGTAAAAATAATCACTGCATACACCAATTCCGAAGAAAAAATCCAACGTTTATAATCATTCACCGTCACATTGTACCGGTCGATTATGGGCGACCAGAAGAATTTCAGAATCCAGGGTAATTTGATTAATTGCACCATCCCGATTTCAGTCAGGGAAAAATTACCTTGACGCATTATCACCGGAATAACCGTTGAGAAAAAACTCATTGGAATCGTTTGCGCAATATACAAACAAAAGAAAGTAGCAGTATTTTTTTTATTTATCATTTGGCCGGAGTAATTTTAACGCTAACCGTTGTGCCTATCGTAAACGGTCTGCCTTTTTGTACGAATTGTTTCCCCATTGACGCGAAATAAAACGCGGAATAAGTTTCACCTGTAATGTTTTTCGCCCAAAGAGAAATCGTAGTCAACCCTTTGGTTATCATGAGATTGCCGTTCAGTAGCCCATAATAAGGCTGGGAAACTGCATTATCCTCATTCCAATACAAACGGTCGATACCGGTATAATTCATATTCAAAACCGTGCGGTCGAACCACCGTTTGAAAACCGGAATATTATAATCAAACCCAAAGAAAAACGTCTGTTTGGGCGACAAAGGTAAGAATTTTCCCGCATGATTGAGCGTCTCACTGCGCTGATATTCTTTAAATACAGCTTGCGTATATCCCCAGGTTGCCTGCAAATTCAATCCGTTAACGGGTTTTGCCGACAAACTGATTTCCGCGCCTTTGCTTTCCGAACGTCCGGCATTTTTCAGCATCGAACCTTTTCCGTTCGGCAAATTTTGGTAGATTTGTTGGTTCTTCCAATCAATATAAAACAAGCAAACTTCAGCTTGCAAGCGGTTTCCGAAGAATTGTCCTTTTGAGCCGATTTCGTAATTCCAACTGTATTCGGGATTAAAAGTACGATCGTCTTCCTTTTCAAAGGAAGTATTGAATCCTCCGGTTTTGTAACCTTGGGCAGCCGAAAAATAAAACATTTGTCCGGAAAAAAGGCGATATTGTATCGCAAACTTCGGAGTTAACCGGCTGAAATTCATTTTATTATCAAAAGCTTCAACTTGCGATTTCCCGGTAACATCATCGTTAGTAACATACATATAACTAACATACTTGTTACTTGCTTTTTCGTAATCATAACGAATCCCCAAAGTAAGTGAAAGCCGGTCAATCAAGCAGTCATCAAGAACGGATTGGTGATAAAATGAAATCCCGTTGGTAGGAATATCATACAATTTATCGGTCAGGTAATTTTGTTGCTTGTATTCCAAAATCACTTCATTATCAATCCCTTGATAAAAAGCAAACGTTCCGAAAAGCCATTTATACGAACCGGAAGTACTGGATTTGAAAGTAATTTCCTCCGAAACTGCAGTTTGTTTTTGAATTTGTTTCGCATAATAAACAGCTTCAGCCGTAAAATCCTGGTCGATTCCCTGCTTATCGCTCAAATGCTGGAAAGCTGTCTGCGCATTTAAGCTGAACCGGTCGGTCGAATAAATCAACGAAGCGCCCGAAGAAAAAATATTGCGGCGATAAAGGCTGTAATCATTATAATTTACCGCTCCGGCTTTTTGCGTTTTCGAATCAAACGCGGCATAAGGATATCCGCCTTGATCCAAGCCATCGAAAACGCCGACCCATTGCAAAGTAAGATTCGGTCTGATTCGCCAATCGAAACGGATTCGGCCGCTGCCGGTATTTAAATCATCTGCCTTTTTACCGGTAAACTGATTGGTAAAGTATCCGCCCAAATG
This sequence comes from Candidatus Symbiothrix sp., assembly GCA_031270525.1. Lineage (GTDB taxonomy): Bacteria > Bacteroidota > Bacteroidia > Bacteroidales > Azobacteroidaceae > Azobacteroides. The sequence continues at coordinate 4,074 of JAISXN010000125.1, forward strand.
CGTATAATCGCCTGAAACAGCGTATCCGAATGTATTGCCGATATTTCCGTAATGCGCCAAACGTCCGGTCAGATTATCGTAATTACCTGCAGTCGCAGAAAAAAGCGTTTCTTCATAACGCAAAGGCGATTTGGTCCGGACATTGATAAGCCCGCCCATTGTATTTCGTCCGTACAGAGTCCCTTGCGGTCCCCGAAGCACTTCGATATTTTCAATTTC
>JAISXN010000145.1 GCA_031270525.1 Candidatus Symbiothrix sp.
AAGGTTTAATGAATTAAAAATACGTTTAGTATCCGCACGTTTGAAGTCCTGCGAAACAAAATCCGACAAATCAGAAATGACTTGTGTATTGGAATAGTTTTCAAAGTCCTGATACATAGAATTTTGATTTTCTATTGACGAAAAAGGCGCTGATATTTCGGAATTATTAAAACTGAAAATATCAAACAATTTCAGTTTTTTGTTCATTGAAAAAAGTTTGTTATCCAGTTCATATTTCTCGGCAAATCCTCCGCCAAGCGATGCCTGTCCGAAAGGCCTCGACATTTTCATGTCTTCTCTAAAATCCAGATTTAAGATGACTTTGTCGGACTGTTCGGCATTTTTCAAAAGTTTGTTTTCGTGGTATCTTTCAATGGCTTGTATCTTGCCGATATAGTTGGCCGGAATATTTTTACTGGCGAGTTTGTAGTTTTTATCGAACAAATCGGCATTGTCAAGCGTAATTTTTTCAATTGCTTTACCTTTGAAAGAGATATTACCATTATCATCAACAGAAATTCCGGGTAATTTTTTCAATACTTCCTCAATGGTTTGTTCCGTACCGTCTGAAAATGCACTAAGAAGATATTCGGTTGTATCTTTTTTCTGCATGATAGGTTTTGATTTAATAACAACTTCTTGCAATACATGGTCTGAAACAGCCATTTGCACCTGAAGCGGAGAAGAAGTATTTAACAGAGAAAATGCCTTATCTTTAAATCCTAATAATTTGAAAACAAGGTTTTTATCCCATTTTTCGCCTTCATATTTTATAAAAAAAACACCTTCTTTGTCTGAAGACGAAAAAGCATAAATTTTTCCGTCTATTGCACTCTGAACCAACACATTCACATTGGTCAATGCACGGTTTTCCACATCTACAATTTTCCCTGAAAATGTGGTTTGAGAAAAAACAATTACAGCATACAAAAAGAATAAAAATGATAAAGCTATCTTAATACAAAGTTTCATTCGATAAAACTTTTATCCGGATACTTATCTAATAACACAAATGTTGTAACTTCCGCTGAATCGCTTATGCCTGAAACTAAAGCCCGTATCTTCCTTGAAATTTTTTTTGCTCCTTCTCGAAGCACTATTTTAAATTCTTCCGGTGTAATCGTTTGGATGATTTCCGGCTCTTTCGGTAGAATATCCGTTTGTTTTAAAGAGGTCATCGTTATTTTTACAACATTGTCATCAGAATGGGCGCTTACAATTAAGCCAGGCAATCCCCAAAGTTTCCATGGACCCGCTGAAACCGAAATATCCGGTGTAAACCAAACGGTGTAATTTCTTCCGCATACAAATCCATTGGCCATCAAGCAAGTATAATTTTCTATCATTTTTATACTGTCGGATACTATACTCCATTCCGGTTTTACAAGTTCACCTTTGATGACATATTTATCCGATAAAAACACAGGTAACGCTTCTTCGTCCAAGTAGTAGTTTTTATCTAAGGATCGGAAATTAAATGTAGAAAACGATTTAACTGTTTTTTCCGTAGACCGGTTTAACTCGTCCACATCAACATCATTTGACGTCACAGAGATTTCCGTTGACCAAAACTCGGTAGCGTCGTAACGCCAAGTATCGGTATTGAATATTAAACAACTTTTAATATTTTCCGATTCATATTCGGCAATATAGTTTTGAGCGGACAAACTAAAAACTAAACAATAGCAGGATAAAAGAATAATTATTAATTGTTTCATGATTGTCTATTTTTTTTATTTTTGACTTTTTCCCGGAGCCGAAGTCCGATTAAACTCTGGGAAAAAATTCAGTAATTTGCTGCAAAAATACAATAATTTTTTAACAAATTGCACATCTTTTTGCAAAAATTTTCTATCTATATATCTATCTATCAATTATTTTTTATCGGCAACAGATTTAATCTAACAATTTGTTCGTATCGAAACATATTGTAAATCAGATTTGTTAAACCTTATACAAAATTTTTCATTATTAAAAATTATTGATTACTTTTGCGTTAAATTTTATAAAAATCGTAAACGACAGCGGATGATAGAAAGAATCATTATTTTAGATGGAGTAGATCCGGTTATTTTTTTTGGAACAAACAATTCCAATATTCAATTAATCAAATCTTTATTTCCGAAACTGCGAATCATTGCCCGTGGAAATGTAATTAAAGTGATTGGCGACGAGCAGGAATTAGCCGGATTTGAAGAAAAAATCAGAGAATTAGAAAATTATTGCAAAGAATTGAATTTATTGACGGAAGAATCCATTATCAACATAATCAAAGGTAAAAATGACGCTTTTGCCGTTTTGCAAAAACAGGACAACCTGATTATTTACGGGATGAACGGACGTCCCATTCTGGCGCGCACCGAAAATCAACAAAAATTGGTTGAAGCTTTTGATGAAAACGATTTATTGTTCGCTATCGGCCCTGCGGGTTCGGGAAAAACCTATACGGCAATCGCCTTGGCAGTCAGAGCGTTAAAGAATAAAGAAGTTCGGAAAATCATTCTAAGCCGGCCGGCCGTCGAAGCAGGGGAAAAATTGGGTTTTCTGCCCGGAGATATGAAAGAAAAAATCGACCCGTATCTCCAACCTTTATACGATGCGCTTGAAGACATGATTCCTATCTCCAAATTGAAGGAATACCTTGAGAATAAAGTGATTCGGATTGCGCCTCTGGCTTTCATGCGCGGACGCACTTTGAGCGATGCGGTAATTATTCTGGATGAAGCCCAGAATACAAGTATTCCACAAATCAAAATGTTCCTGACCCGACTCGGAATGAATGCCAAAATGATTGTTACAGGCGATGTTACCCAGATTGATTTGCCGCCTTCGCAGGTTTCGGGACTTATTCATGCCATGCGTGTTTTGAATCATATTCCGGGAATTGCGCAAATAGAGTTTAATAAAAAAGATATCGTTCGCCACAAATTAGTACAGCGAATTGTGGAGGCTTACGAAAAAGAAAAAATAGATAAACAATGAACAATACTTTAATCGGAACAGATTACAATTTTCCGGGACAAATCAAAGTCTATCACGGAAAAGTAAGAGACGTCTATTTCATCGGCGATGATATTTTAGTGATGATTGCCACCGACAGGATTTCGGCATTCGACGTCATTTTACCGCAAGGAATTCCTTACAAAGGACAAGTTTTAAACCAAATCGCGGCTAAATTTCTGGATGCAACGGCAGATATTCTTCCGAACTGGAAATTAGCCGTTCCCGATCCTATGGTAACCGTAGGCCTGCGTTGCGAACCATTCAAAGTGGAAATGGTGATTCGGGGTTACCTGACCGGAAGCGCCTGGCGCGAATATAAAGCCGGCGCGCGGACGCTCTGCGGAATCTCTCTCCCCGACGGAATGAGGGAAAACGAGAAATTTCCGTCACCCATCATCACTCCGACTACCAAAGCGGAAGAAGGTCACGATGAAAATATTTCCAAAGAAGAAATTATTGCCGGCGGTTTAGTGAGCCGTGAAGATTACGAACAGTTGGAACACTATACTCAGGCTTTGTTCAAACGCGGCAGTGAAATGGCCGCCCGAAAGGGACTTATATTGGTCGATACGAAGTACGAATTCGGCAAGAAAGACGGTAAAATTTACCTGATTGACGAGATTCATACGCCCGATTCTTCCCGTTACTTTTATGCGGAAGGCTACCGGGAAAGATTTGAAAAAGGAGAAGAACAAAAACAACTTTCCAAGGAATTTGTTCGCAAATGGCTGATAGAAAATGGATTCCAAGGAAAAGAAGGGCAAAAAATCCCCGAAATGACGCCCAGATACTGTACAAGCGTATCGGAACGTTATATCGAATTGTACGAAAATATTACAGGAGAGAAATTTGTGAAATCGGATATCAGTAATGTTTCCGAACGAATCAGAAAAAATGTAGAGCAATATTTGAATAAATAACGATATGGATCAATACGGATTAATTGGAAACCCATTAAAACATTCTTTTTCGCAAGGTTTTTTTAATGATAAGTTTGCGGCTGAGAATATCGACGCCGAATATATTAATTTTGAAATTCCTGCGATTGAAGAATTTAAGTCAATTATAAAAAACAATCCACGGTTAAGAGGTTTGAACGTTACGATTCCATACAAAGAACAAGTGATTCCTTACTTAGATCA
>JAISXN010000007.1 GCA_031270525.1 Candidatus Symbiothrix sp.
ATATGCTTTTACCCAAATTTCTTTACCTGAAGCTATCAAAAATTCGTCGAATGAAAACGGATACATGAATATAGAACGAAATACTTCGCAGATTTAATGGGGTGCATTTGAAAATCTCCGTCTTTTATTGTACTTTTGTACCCTCATTTTTATATTCAATTCCAAAAATTATGTTTGAAAATCTAAGCGACAGGCTTGACAGGTCATTTAAGTTATTAAAAGGTGAAGGCAGAATCACCGAAATCAATGTGGCGGAAACATTGAAAGATATCCGTAAAGCATTGTTAGACGCAGATGTGAATTACAAAGTCGCCAAGACATTTACCGATACCGTCAAAGAAAAGGCGCTGGGACAAAACGTGCTTACGGCAGTAAAACCGAGCCAGTTGATGGTGAAAATAGTCCACGACGAATTGACGGCTTTGATGGGCGGCGAAACAGCCGACATCGACTTGAAAAATAATCCTTCCGTCATTTTAATGTCCGGTTTGCAAGGCTCCGGTAAAACCACTTTTTCCGGTAAACTGGCAAAAATGTTGAAAGACAAAAAGGGCAAACACCCTTTGCTGGTGGCAGACGATATTTACCGTCCGGCGGCTATTGAGCAATTAAAAGTTCTCGGCGAACAAATCGGCGTGCCTGTTTACTCCGAACCGGAAAACAAAAATCCCATTCAAATTGCGCAGAATGCTATCAAACAAGCCAAACAGTCGGGTAACGATGTAGTGATTATTGATACTGCCGGCCGTCTGGCTATCGACGAACAAATGATGAACGAAATTGCGTCTATCAAAGCAGCCGTAAAACCCGATGAAATTTTATTTGTTGTAGACGCTATGACCGGTCAGGACGCCGTCAATACCGCCAAAGAATTTAACGACCGTTTGGATTTCCAGGGAGTTGTGCTCACCAAGTTGGACGGAGATACCCGTGGCGGGGCCGCTCTTTCCATTCGCGCTGTTGTCAATAAGCCCATCAAGTTTGTGGGTACCGGCGAAAAAATGGAAGCCATCGACCCTTTCCACCCGAATCGTATGGCCGACCGGATTCTCGGTATGGGCGACATCGTTTCGCTGGTAGAACGGGCGCAAGAACAATACGACGAAGAAGAAGCCCGCCTCCTGCAAAAGAAAATTGCCAAAAACCAATTTGATTTCAACGATTTTCTTTCGCAAATTCATCAAATCAAAAAGATGGGTAACCTGAAAGATTTAGCGTCGATGATTCCGGGCGTCGGAAAAGCCATTAAGGATTTGGATATTGACGACGACGCTTTCAAAAGCATTGAAGCCATCATTCATTCGATGACTCCGGCAGAGCGAACCAATCCGGGAATCTTAAACGGTTCGCGCAGGGCACGCATTGCAAAAGGCAGCGGAACAGCAGTTTCTGAGGTAAATAAATTACTCAAACAATTTGAAGAAACCCGGAAAATGATGAAAATGATGACGACTGCTAAGATTCCGGGGAAAGGCGGTTTTATGAAGAAACGAAAATAAACTTATATAAACACGAAGACACAATTGTTGCGCTTTAAAATAAAAGTTATTATGGAATTAATCGACGGAAAAGCAATTGCCGCACAAATCAAATCGGAAATCGCCGAAGAAGTAAAACAAATTCTTGCTGCCGGCGGAAAACAACCGCATCTGGCAGCTATTTTAGTCGGTCACGACGGCGGCAGCGAAACATACGTAGCAAGCAAAGTGAAAACTTGTGACGAAATCGGCTTTAAATCCACTTTGATTCGTTACGAAGACGATGTTACCGAAGAAACCTTATTAAACAAGGTCAATGAACTGAATAACGACCCCGATGTCGACGGATTCATTGTGCAACTTCCGCTTCCCAAACATATTTCCGAACAAAAGGTAATCGAAAGCATTGATTATCGAAAAGATGTAGATGGATTTCATCCGGTCAATGTAGGACGCATGGCCATCGGATTGCCTTGCTTTGTTTCCGCTACGCCGGCCGGTATTGTGGAGTTGCTGAGACGATACAAGATTGAAACTTCGGGCAAACATTGTGTAGTATTGGGACGCAGCAATATTGTCGGCAAACCGGTCGCTTCGCTGCTGATGCAAAAAAGTATTCCGGGCGATTGCACCGTTACGGTTTGTCACAGCCGCACCAAAGATATTCGCAAATATTGTTTGGACGCCGATATTATTATTGCCGCCTTGGGTTCGCCGGGTTTTCTAAAAGCCGGTATGGTGAAAGAAGGGGCTGTCGTAATTGACGTCGGTACGACGCGAGTTCCTTCTGTTCAAACGAAATCGGGCTTCAAACTGAAAGGAGACGTAGAATTTGATGAGGTCGCTCCCAAATGTTCCTATATAACTCCTGTTCCCGGAGGTGTAGGACCAATGACAATTGTTTCTTTGATGAAAAATACTTTATTGGCGGCGAAGAAAATTGTTTATTGAAAAAATAAAAGGGACTAAGAAAGCCCCTTTATGCTATTATCCGGGAATAACTCCCTGTTCACTCAACGCTTTTCGTCAATTCGTACTTGTCTGCAAGTTCGCCGGTAATCAGGTTTCCTTCCATATCCAACTGAATCAACTTGTCTGCGCCGGCCTTGTAATAAGGAGGCCAATCTTTACTGTCCAAAGTAATCACACTTCCGGTATCATCCCATGTGAACTTTCCCGAAGCAAAATATACGCTATCATCTTTTTCGAGGTATTGATAGCTTAATTGATAAGTTTCATCGGAATTCAACGTAATCTTAACGCTGATACCCGGACAATCCGCACATGGAACGGTTCCTGTGTAAGAGCCATTCCAATCTGCGCTATTCCTCAAATTAAGGACAGGGTCAACGGCAATAACCTGATCGTCTTGCGCATTTGACTCTCCTTTGGATTTACACGAATCCAAGCCTAATACTAAAACAGCAATAATACTTATTGCATAAACAGTTTTTTTCATCTTTTTAATCACTAAAGGGTTTTTATTTGTAAATATTACTGTATAAAATATATTAAATGCCGAAAACATAATGAACCAATAAATAAGCAATTGCGGCAAGAATAGCACTTACAGGAATCGTAAGAATCCATGCCCAAAGCAAACTAATTGTAATATTCCACCTGACGGCGGATAATCTTTTCACTGCGCCCACACCCATGATAGCGCCCGTGATAGTATGCGTAGTGCTTACCGGTATTTTCCATATTTCCGTGAGGAACAACGTCAATGCGCCTGCCGTTTCGGCACAAACGCCTTCCAAAGGGGTCACTTTGGTGATTTTCGTTCCCATGGTTTTTACGATACGCCAACCGCCCATCATTGTTCCAAGCCCGATGGCTCCAAAGCAAGTGAGCGGGACCCAATCCGGCACACTGCCGACCGAATCGATCCAACCCATCGAAATCATCGCTGTAGCAATAATCCCCATTACCTTTTGCGAATCATTCAGACCGTGTCCCAAACTGAATAATCCGGAGGAAAACAATTGTAAGCGTTTAAACATCTTTTCCGCTTTATTGGCGTTCATTTTCTTAAAAGACCACAAAACGGCGAGCGTGATAATTGCCGAAAGCAACAATCCAATGAAAGGTGCCAATACAATGAAAGAAGCAATCTTAACAATTACCGCCGTATGAATGGCCTTGAATCCTGCGGCGCAAATGGCGGCTCCGGCAAATCCTCCAATCAAGGTATGAGAGGAAGAGGAAGGTATTCCCAGTCGCCAGGTGAGTAAATTCCAGGTTATTGCAGCGATTAAACCCGAAAGGATAATCGGCAGGGTAATAAATTCTTCCCATACGGTTTTAGCAACCGTATTGGCAATCCCAAATTCTCCGATAATGTATTTGGCAACAAAAAACGCAATAAAATTGAACGTTGCGGCCCAAAGTACAGCTTGGAAAGGGGTTAAAACACGGGAGGAAACAATCGTTGAAATGGAATTTGCCGCATCGTGAAACCCATTGATAAAATCAAAAACAATTGCCAGAACGACAACGATAATAAATAAAACCATGCGTTTATTCTTTATAATTATGCATATTTGACAATAATCGTTTTCAAGACCTTGCCTACATTGTTAATTTTGTTGGCGGATTTTTCCAGTTCCTGAATGATTTCTTTTAATTTCATCAATTCAAGCGTTCGCATTTCACTTTTGAAAAGTCCCGAAGTTCCTTCTTCATAAACACCATCCGCTTCTTCTTCCAGTTGTTTGATTTTCTTCACATG
>JAISXN010000038.1 GCA_031270525.1 Candidatus Symbiothrix sp.
TTTTTCAGCACGTCGCGCTCCAGATTTAATCTTCCGGTATAGCGTTTGAAATCCGTATTGAGGAGAATACCTTCCTGGTCGGTGAAATTTCCCGAAAGGGAGTAGCGCGTTTTATCGTCTCCTCCGCTAAAAGAGAATTGATGGGTTTGAACAGCCGCTGTCCGGAGAACTACGTCCTGCCAGTCGTAACCATTGCCCAAGGCTGCAACCTCTGCATCGGTCAACGCTGTTGCGGCTCCGCCGATTTCGCGGTTGAGCGCTACCCAATCTTTTGCATTCAGCAAATCCAGGGTTTTTGTCGCTTCCTGCCAGCCGACAGAGTATTGGTATTCAATCTTGTCTTTGCCTTTCCGGCCGCCTTTGGTAGTGATGATAATCACGCCGTTGGAGCCGCGCGAACCGTAAATCGCCGTTGCCGACACGTCTTTCAGAATCTGGACGTTTTCGATGTCGTTGGGATTGATAGCCGCCAGCGGATTGAGGTCTGCCGTTACTTGACTGATACTGGAACCGGTTGAACTGTTACCGTAAAGGATCACGCCATCAACGACATACAACGGTTCATTCCCCGCATTGATGGAGTTTCCCCCGCGGATGCGAGCCGAAAATGTCGAACCGGGCTGACCTCCCTGTGTGATATTCAGCCCCGCCGCGGCGCCTCCCAGCAGGTTGTCGAACGACACGGCCGGTTGCGCAAGCGTTTCTTTCGGGATGGAGGTAACGGCGCCCGTCAGTTCCTTGCGTTTCTGTGTTCCGTAGCCCACTACAACGATTTCGTTCAGGAAATTGGCGCTTTCGACAAGTTGTATAATCACTGGTTCGGTAACTTCATAAATATCGACTTCCTGTTTTCTGTAACCTAAATAGTCGATCGAAATAGTAGCCGGCAACGACCTGACGATGAGGGAGAAATTCCCTTCCACGTCGCTGACGGTTCCTTCTTTTACGCCGGCGAGTGAAACGCTGGCGCCAATAACGGGTTCCTGTGTTTTTTCATCCAGAACTTTTCCGTTGATTTTTACATCGTTTTCCTGTGCATAAGCGGAAAACGGAAAGAAAATGACGACTAATAACAAAAAATGTACTACTTTTGCCATGGTTTTACTTTGTTTAAAATCAAGCGTCCTCCTATCCAATTTGCAGAGCGGTGTGGAGGACGCTCTTTGTTATTTATTTAATTACTTGTGTGCCAATAATATGGTTTCCAGTGCGGATATTTGCTTCCGCTGTTGTGCGAGCGTTTCCGTATCCAGTCGAAGCAGACCGAACGAGTGAATGTAATCCTGTCCTTCCGAAAGCGCCCATTCCAGGAAGTGAAGCGTTGCCACGTTGACGTTTCCTTTCAATACGAATGTCAACTCTTCTACCGGTATCAGATTAATCTCTTTGTTTTCCAGCAGTTTGATGGTTTCATCCAGATTCTGCAAGTTTAAGACTTCGGCATATTCTTTCTTCACATCCAATGGAAGCAGTGTGATGCCGTCGTTTAATTTCCGCGATTCGATATTGAAAACATAATTCAGAGAATTGAAACTGACGCCTTTGAGGTCTTTGCTGACAGCATTGTTCAGGTAAATGTCGTCGCCTGCAATCTTTTTGCCTTTCAGGCTGCTTGCGTCGTATCCGAAATGTCCGGCAAAGGAATGGGATATCGATCGGGGACTGTTGCCCGAATAAACCGTAGCGTCGTATTTCTCCTTTGCGTCCGGTTCGTCGTCGGTTAATAAGTCCTTTTCAAAAAACAATTCTTTGAGCCGTTTTTCGTTCAGTTTTTTCTTTTTCAATTCGTCCGGCAGGACGTTGTTTTTCCCTGTAATCGGCAAAACGGCGTATTTTCCGAAAGAAACGGTTGTTGCCTGTGCCTGTAAAGCGTCGCTATCCTGTTTCCCAAACGGTACAACCTCAATCGAATGTTCTCCGGCGTCTTTACCGGCAATGGACAGCGATACGCCGGGGTATTGCTTCGCATACTCGGAAATCCATTTTTGCAACAGTGCGTCTACAAACCGGACGCCTTTGATGGAAACAATCTCTTGCCCCTTATGATGGACAGTTGCGCTTGTTGTCTGTGCAGCCGCGGAACTACCGGTAACAGCTATCAGCGCTATCAAGCCTAATTTTTTTACTTTACTGTTCATATTCATTTATTATTTGAATTTTATTACTTCACTCACATAAAAAGGCTACCCGTTTTGTTCGGACAGCCTTTTAGATATTCCTTTACTTGTTTTCATGTCATGAATATTTTGCTGTCCGAGTATGGCAGTTACACATTATGTACATGTACATATAAAAACGATGTAAATTCATATTTCGATTATATTTTCCGGTGCAAAGGTAAGGGAGGGTTTTTATTGCTGCAATACCATATTTATGGTATTTATTGATTATCTACCGGAAGCGTTTCGCCAAAAACGGATTAATAATTTTAAGTTGTTTTTCTATTATTATTCCATTTTGCATATCTTCGGAGTAGAGGATGCTGCAATTGGATTCCAATGCCGAAGCAACTACAACACTGTCGAAAAGTTGAAAATCGTATTTATCAATTAAAGTTTTGGCCAACTTTATAGTTTCAAACGTAGTGGAATGAAAAGGGGAACCATTGAAATTAACAATACATATTTCTATAACTGCCTCTTTCGATAACTTAAATTGCCTTTTCAAAACATTCATATATTCCGAAATTACTTGCGAAGATATCAACGGCATTGAATCAATAATTTCCAATGCTATTTTTGTTTTCACAGGTTCGTCTGCATAATGAGCATATAAAAGGATATTGGTATCTACAGCTATATTATCATTCATAATTATTTGCTTCTTCTCTGTCGAATCTGTAGCCATTTCTGCTGAATGAGTATTTTTTACGTATTTCTTCTTTTTGTTGCCTTTGTTCTTTTACCAAATTCGTGTTATTATTACGGCTATTGAGATGAGATACAGGAAATGCAATTATCTCCACGTCCATTCCGTACCATTCATCAGGAACGGTAACAGGGAATGTGGGACTTTGAGGCGTTGGAGTAAATATTTGTCTGAGCATACTACTTACATTTTTGTTGTTTTTTTGCAAAGTTATCAATAAATTTTTGATAATCAAAATTTCATAGTTCACCGTTCATTATTATCATAAAACTGCGGATAGAGTGAGGGTTTTTATTGCTTCAATACCACATTTATGGTATTTATTGATTATTCTTCCTCCTAAATTATCGGTCGTTTACCCTAAATATGTTATTCTTTAACTGTTTTTTTGTTTCTTTGTACAAAAAATAATTAATGAATACCTTGTCACCTAAGGGTAAAAAAGCGCTGCTTGCCGTTTTACATCTGGCGGGATGGGCGCTTTTCATCCGGCTTACTATTCCGCATATCAACAGGATGGGAAGGCCGGTTGATGATATATTCTTTCCTTTGGTTCCCGTGATAGAGTATTCGTTGCTGGTTGTTTATTTTTACCTCAATGCATCTATTTTCGTACCTCGTCTCCTATCGAAGAAAAAGATAGGGCTCTTTCTGGGGATTACGATTGCGGCATTTGTACTCTTCTGCTTTGCTGTTCCCTGGCTTATCCGGCAATATTTTATACATTTTGTATCCGAACTGCCTTTTGGG
>JAISXN010000055.1 GCA_031270525.1 Candidatus Symbiothrix sp.
TTTCGTACAGCCGTATTATCGACTTCAAGAATATCAATCGGGTCTTCCTTTTCCAAACGGTATTTGTTAAGACCGACAATCGTTTGGGCGCCTGAGTCGATGCGGGCTTGCGTGCGTGCAGCCGCTTCCTCGATACGCATTTTCGGAACGCCGGTTTCGATGGCTTTGGCCATTCCGCCCAATTCCTGAACTTCCTGAATCAAAGCCCAAGCTTTTTCGGCAAGTTCTTTCGTTAAACTTTCTACGTAATATGAACCTGCCCACGGGTCGATTTCTTTACAGATTTGTGTTTCTTCCTGGATGTAAATCTGCGTGTTCCGGGCAATTCGCGCCGAGAAATCGGTCGGAAGCGCAATCGCTTCGTCCAATGCATTGGTGTGTAAAGACTGGGTATGTCCCAAAGCGGCGGCCATCGCTTCGATACAAGTACGTCCGACGTTGTTGAACGGGTCTTGTTCGGTCAGCGACCAACCGGAAGTTTGGCAGTGTGTACGCAAAGCCAAAGATTTCGGATTTTTAGCGCCAAAACTTTTTACGATTTTCGCCCAAAGTAAACGACCGGCGCGCATCTTGGCAACTTCCATGAAATGATTCATGCCGATAGCCCAGAAGAACGACAGGCGAGGAGCAAAAGCATCCACGTCGATTCCGGCATTGATACCGGCTTTCAGGTATTCCATACCGTCGGCAAGGGTATAAGCCAATTCGATGTCGGCCGTTGCGCCGGCTTCCTGCATGTGATAACCCGAAATGGAAATCGAATTGAATTTCGGCATCTTTTTGGAAGTATATTCAAAAATATCGGCAATGATGCGCATCGAAAATTCGGGCGGATAAATATAGGTGTTCCGCACCATAAATTCTTTCAGAATATCGTTTTGAATCGTTCCCTGAAGTTCTTCCAATTTAGCGCCCTGTTCCAATCCGGCATTAATGTAAAAAGCAAGGACGGGCAACACTGCGCCGTTCATCGTCATCGAAACGGACATGTCTCTCAGGGGGATTCCGTCGAAAAGCACTTTCATGTCTTCAATCGAACAGATAGAAACGCCGGCTTTACCAACGTCGCCCACTACACGCGGATGATCGGCATCGTAACCGCGATGGGTAGCCAAGTCAAAAGCAACCGACAAGCCTTTTTGTCCGGAAGCTAAGTTTCTTCTGTAAAACGCATTGGATTCTTCGGCGGTGGAAAAACCGGCGTATTGGCGAATTGTCCAGGGACGCATCGCATACATCCCCGAATAAGGACCTCTCAAGAAAGGGGGAATACCGGAAGCATATTCCAAGTGTTCCATCTCTTCCAAATCTTCTTTGGTATAAACCGGTTTTACTTCGATGTGTTCGGGAGTGTTCCAAATATCGGCTTGAACCACCTCTTGAGCAGGATTAGCCTCTACAAATCCCACTTTTTTAATATCTATATTTTTAAAATCTATTTTCATCGGATACCTAATTTAGCGTTTAATTCCTGCAACGTTTCCAGTACGTTACTGCGAACGTTAATATAATTCGTAATTCCCTGCGCTTTCAAGTCTTCCATGCAAGCGGGCGCACCTGCAATAATCAGAATTTCCTTGTCGCCAATCAATTGGTGAGTTTCGGGAGCATAAACAGCATACTCGTCGTCGCTCGAACAAAGGACTATGATGTCCGCCCCTGCTTTACGCGCAGCTTCCACGCCTTGCGCAACCGTTTCAAATCCAAGATTATCAATTACTTTGTAACCGGCACATGCCAAAAAATTGGACGAGAATTGCGAACGCGCCAAACGCATAGCCAAATTACCGATAGTCAGCATGAAAGCTTTGATTTCCTTGCCCGATTTTTCGGTAGTAAGGCGCAAAGTTTCAAAATCTTCGCTTAATCGTTTTGCGCTTAACACTTCGGTACCCGGCGCCGGGTGTACGGTACACGAACCGGATTGAATGTTTTCGTGCACCTTTGCACCGTTCTCCGTGTACCTTTCCGTAAAATTCGGATACTGATTCGTCCCCAAAAGTATTTCACGGCGTTGTGCCAAAGCCTTAAAACGTTTATCTGCGCCGGCATTGACTGCTTTCTGAATTTCTCCTGCTTTTACTAATTCATAAAATCCTTTCTCTTCCGTATCGAGGAAAAGTTTCCATGCTTCCTGAGCAATCAAATTCGTCAACGTTTCAATATAATAGGACCCTCCCGAAGGATCGACGACTTTATCAAAGTGACATTCTTCTTTCAGCAGTAATTGTTGATTGCGTGCAATACGTTCCGAAAAATCATCCGGAGTTTTGTAGGGTTTGTCGAAGACGGTAACCAACAAGGAATCAACGCCGGCTATGCTTGCCGACATCGCTTCGGTTTGCGTGCGAAGCAAGTTTACATAAGCATCGAAAAGCGTCAGATTGAAAGAGGAAGTGCGTGCAAAAATATTCATTTTACCGGCGCAACGACATTCGTTATCAGGCCCTTCGTTCGGACAGTCATGGTTGCAGGTCGGACTGTATGCCTTCACAATTTCTGCCCATAACCAGCGAGCGGCTCGGAATTTGGCTATTTCCATGAAATAGTTCGAACCGGTTCCGAAGTTGAATTTAATTTTTTTTGCGGCAAGCGTTCTGTCAATGCCTGCATCTACCAGGCGGTTCAGTAATTCGTTTCCCCAAGCCAAAGCGTATCCCAATTCCTGGGTGATATAAGAACCTGCATCACTAAATAATGAAGCATTTACCGCAATGACTTTGAACATGCGAAGTTCGGCGGCAGCGGTAACAGCGTCTGCCATTACTTGTATCCATTCGCTTTTTACGTGGTTTTTCGAAAAAATTATTCCGATAAAGTCAATGTTTACAGAGCCGTGGATTTTTGTCAAATCGTAATTTTTACTTTTGAAATAAGCAGTCAGAATTTGAATCAATTCAACCGATTTCATGTTGCAAGTTTGAAAGTTAAGTTCAACACATTCCGGTAAAATACCGTCAAGAAGGATCGTAATGTTTTCAGCATTTACCGCATCATGAGGAATTTTGAAACCCAAAGAATCAACGCCTTTGTTCAGAATATCCAAAGCCTTCTTGTTGGCTTTGCCAAAATCACTTACCTCAATGTCCTGGCGAACAAACCAATTGTTTTTGTCTTTTTTTGTTCCGCGAACATAAGGATATACGCCGGGCAAAGATTCGGTTATTTTTAAACCGGAAATGTCTTCTGTACGATAGAAGGGATTCACATTAAAACCTTCGTTTGTCCTCCAAACGAGTTTTTTCCCGAAATCAGCGCCTTTGAGGTCGGCAACTATTTTTTCCATCCATAATTCGGTCGAAACAGGCGGAAATTCCGAGAAAAG
>JAISXN010000066.1 GCA_031270525.1 Candidatus Symbiothrix sp.
TATTCCGTCGCAAAAACAGCCAATAAAATGCAAAACAAATCAGCAACAAGCTGTTGGCTTTCAGCAAATATAACAAAAACAAGTTCATTGAGATACGTTTGGAGATTCTATCAATTCAATGATATGACGTAATTCGTCCGGACTTAACTTCTTCTGTTTGATAAAAGAAAGGACTAAATCCTTATACGAATTTTTAAAATAGTCTTTTACAAATCCCGACATATATTTCCGGGTATATTCGCTTTCCGAAATAACCGGACGGTATTCGTAAATAGGCCCGAATTTCTGCCCGCTTACATAACCTTTGCTTTCCAATTTCTTGATAGTTGACGCCAAAGTCGTATATTGCGGCTTAGGCTCCGGATAAGCATCCAGAAAATCCTTGATAAAACCTTTGCCTGTTTTCCAAACGGCTTTCATTGCTTCTTCTTCCTGGAGAGTTAATTTTTTCATCTGATTCATTACAATTTTTTTGCAAATATACGAAAATTTCGTAAACAAACAATATTTTCGTAATTTTTGTGCGTTTGCAAGAATTTATATTACCTTTGTACGCAAAAATTACAATGAGATTTATGTACGAAATCGAATGGATTGTTTGGAACTATGCCCTCGCGCCGACGAAGAAAGTGAACTGTGCCGGGCTCGAACCGGCGACCTCTGCCCTGTCAAGGCAGCGCTCTGAACCAACTGAGCTAACAATTCTCAAGTGTCTGCAAAGATACAACAAGGTTTTCAAAATAACAAATTCCGATATCTTTTCTTAATAATTATGTTTCAGATAGAAGTCAACAATGTTTTTAAATCATTCAAACAAGTCCGCGCGGTAAACGGAATATCGTTTCACATACGTCCGGGAGAATTTGTCGGGTTACTTGGCCCCAACGGCGCAGGTAAAACAACTTTGGTGGAAATGATGGAAGGTTTGAAAAATCCCGACAGTGGAGAAATCCTGATTCAAGGGAAAAATTGGAAAAAACACGAGGCGGAGCTCCGGAAAATAATCGGTTTGTCCTTGCAAGAAACGCGTTTTACGGAAAAATTGAAAGTTCGGGAAACATTATTGCTCTTTGCCGGTTTTTTCAATCTGGGCGAAAAACGAGTGAATGAAGTGGTTGAATTGACCGGTTTGGAAAGCAAACTTACGGCAATGGTCGGAACACTCTCAGGCGGCCAGCGGCAACGCCTGGCATTGGCGGTAGCTTTGCTGAATAAACCGCAGATTCTCTTTCTGGATGAGCCGACTACGGGACTTGATCCTCATTCCAGACTCGATTTGTGGCGTATCCTGAAAACTTTAAAAGACGAAGGGAACACGACTTTGATTCTTACTACGCACTACATGGAAGAAGCGGAATCGCTTTGTGATTATATTATCATTATCGACGAAGGTAAAATACTCAGAGAAGGAAACTTGAAAGAACTGCTCGAAGGGAGTGCGCACAACCTGGATGAATTGTTTATTCAATTGACAGGGAAAACATTGCGTGATAATACGGGAAATGAGTAGTAATTTAATTTTCATAAATCCAATGAAAAAACTTAAAAACAATCAATTATACCGGCTCACTTACTGCGCTTTCCTGGAAACCATCCGTGAACCGGAAGTACTTTTTTGGGGAATGATTTTTCCTGTACTGATTTCCATCGGTTTAGGTCTCGCATTTACGCAAAATTCCGTTTCCAAATTTCAGGTTATGCTTGCAGGAGAGCAACAAACGAAACTGGATTCTGTTCTTGTCGTCCACACCATTCCCAACAAGGTCAGCGGGAAAGACGCTTTGACCTGGAAAATTCAAGACCAGACGCTGGGCGATACCGAATTTAATTTTATACGCAACAGTTGGGATGCATCCATCATCGCATTGAAGCGGGGAGAAGCAGACCTGATTCTTACCGATTCGATGGGAATCGTTCGCTATTACTTCGACCCGTATAATTCTCAGGCTCAATTGGTTTACATGAAACTTTCCGCTTTGCTGAAATCGCCCGGCCAAACCGTCGCGACCAATGAAGCGTCTATTTCCCCGCTGACATTGAAAGGGGTACGTTACATTGATTTTCTTATTCCGGGCTTAATTGTGTTCGGAGTGATGAGTTCGGTTTTATGGGGAGTCAGCTATACGATTATCGAAAAACGTTCCCAAAAACTATTGAGACGTTTGGTAGCGACACCGATGAAAAAATCCAATTTCCTGATAGCCTTGATGTTTGTCCGGATATTGATGAATGTAGTCGAAGCGTTGGTACTTTTCTTCTTTGCCTGGTTGATATTCGGCATTCAAATTCAAGGGAATATAGGCGCATTACTCGTTTTATTTCTGGCGGGAAATATAGGATTCACAGGTATTGCCGTATTGATTTCCTGCCGTACTTCCAAAACGGAAGTCGGTACCGGTTGGATCAATGCCGTACAGATGCCGATGATGATTTTGTCCGGTATTTTTTTCAGTTACCATAATTTTCCGGAATGGAGTATCGGCATTATTAAAATGTTGCCTCTCACTGCTTTTGCCGACGGCATGCGCAGTATTTTCAACGAAGGAGCCGGATGGATGGAAATTCTTATGCCTTCGATAGCATTATCTGCTTTCGGAATCATTTGTTTTATTACCGGATTAAAGCTGTTTAAATGGTATTAAAAAAATATAGGAATATGTTTTAAAAATGGCATCCGAATAAACAATTAATAAAAAATTAATTATATCTTTGCGTACTTATTAAAATAATAAAGCTATTATATGATGGATAACATGTTTAATATCAGGGAAAAAGTCGCCGTAGTTACAGGAGCCGGAGGGGTTCTCGGAAGTAGCATATCTAAAAGTCTGGCTCAGGCCGGAGCTAAAATTGTCGTATTGGATATCCGGCAAGAAAACATTGACAATGCCGTACACGAAATTAAAGCTTCGGGTGGAATAGCCGTAGGTTTTCTTTGCAACGTATTGGATGTGAGTAGCTTGGAAGAAACGGCAATGAAAATTATCGAAAAATGGAAAACGATTGATATCCTCATTAATTGTGCCGGCGGTAATGTTCCGGGTGCAACGCTTGACCCAAGCCAAACTATTTTTGACATGAAAATAGAAGATTGGGACAAAGTAATCAATTTGAACCAGAAGGGGACGGTTCTTCCTTGTCTGGCATTCGGAAAAGTAATGGCCAAGCAAAAGAAGGGCAGTATCATCAATATTTCCTCAATGGCCACTTATTCGGCTTTGACACGTGTTCCCGGTTATTCGGTTGCAAAAACCGGTATTAATATTTTTACCCAGTGGCTGGCTACGGAACTGGCTTTGAAATTCGGCGAAGGAATTCGCGTAAACGCCGTTGCCCCGGGCTTTTTCATCGGCGACCAAAACCGTGCGGTTTTAATCAATCCCGATGGTTCTTTGACCGATAGAAGCAAGAAAGTTTTAGCTAAAACGCCGATGGGACG
>JAISXN010000190.1 GCA_031270525.1 Candidatus Symbiothrix sp.
TCTACAATTCACTTTCCTTCAACCGTTCCGCATTCTCCGCCACAATCAACCGGTCAATCACTCCCTGAATATTCCCATTCATAAAATCGGCGAGATTGTAAATCGTATAATTAATCCGGTGATCGGTAATCCGCCCCTGCGGATAATTGTACGTCCGGATTTTCGCCGAACGGTCGCCGGTCGAAACCATTGTTCGCCGTTGTTGGGAAATAGCGTCGTTATGCTTTTGCAATTCGATGTCATAAAGTTTGCTGCGCAACATTTGCAGAGCCATTTCTCGATTTTCCATCTGTGAGCGGGTTACTTGGCATTGCACCATCATTCCCGTAGGCTTATGCGTGATTTGCACTTTCGTTTCCACCTTGTTCACATTTTGTCCGCCGGCGCCGCTGGAACGCGCCGTCTGGTATTCCAAATCGGCGGGATTGATTTCCACATCCACTTCTTCGGCTTCGGGAAGCACGGCAACCGTAGCTGCGGAAGTATGCACCCTGCCTTGCGTTTCGGTTTGCGGAACGCGTTGTACCCGATGCACGCCGGATTCGTATTTCATTGTACCGTAAACATTCTCTCCACTGATGGTAAAAATAATTTCTTTATAACCGCCACTTGTTCCTTCGCTGACATTGGTTATTCCCATTTGCCAACCTTTGGATTCGATATATTTGGAATACATTTTGAATAAATCGCCGGCAAAAATCGCCGCTTCGTCTCCGCCGGTTCCACCGCGGATTTCTACGATAGCGTTTTTTCCGTCTTGCGGATCGGACGGAATCAACAGCAACTTAATTTCTTCTTCCAGATGAGGTAAACGCCCGGTGTTGACGTCCAATTCTTCTTTGGCTATTTCGCGCAATTCGGAATCCGACTCATTTTCAAGAATAGATTTGGCTTCTTCGATTCCGGAAAGGAGGTTTTTGTACTCGTTCCGGGCGGCAACGATTTTTTCCAAATCCCGGTATTCTTTGTTCAATTTTACAAATCGTTTCATATCGGAAATCACATCAGGATCGGTAATCAAGGTTGCTATTTCTTCAAAACGAATTACCAGAACGTCTAATTTTTCCAACAAAGAATTTTTTGTCATTTTTTATTTTTTAAGTATTTGCAAAGGTACATGAATTTTTTCAATGAGGAAAATTATATTCAGTCAGTCATGCGGCAGCTTCAATCTCAATCCATCGAATCAAAAGCCAACGGTAACAAATCCTTAATACTTTCAATGACGTAAATCTCTTTTTTCCCGTACAAAATAATCTTTACCGGCCGACCGGAGCGCATTTCCGTTTCCAATATCACTTGCCGGCAAGCGCCGCAGGGAGAAATCGGGCGGTCAAGAAAATCTCCTTCCGTGTAAGCGGCTACCGCCAAAGCCGGAATTGCTTCGCCGGGATATTGGGAATGAGCGTAAAAAAGCGTTGTCCTTTCGGCGCACAAACCCGAAGGAAAAGCAATATTTTCCTGGTTATTCCCGGTTATTACTTTCCCATTTGCCAGGAGCGCCGCTGCCCCTACATTAAACTTGGAATAGGGCGCGTATGCGCGAAAAGTCGCCTCTTTTGCCTGGTCAACGAGAACTTTTTCTTCGGAAAGTAATTCTTCGTAGTTACAAATTCTTATCTTTGCAGAAATTTTTAAATAGTTCATTTTGTATTTTTTAGATTGTATCACAAATTTAATTCTATTTCTCGGAAAATGAAAATAAATGCGTACAAAATTTTTATCCTGTTTTTTTTACTATGTATAGTACTTGGAGCTCAGGCTCAAAAACGAGATAAATCGTATCTCAATTATATTGAAAAATACAAATACTTAGCTATCAAACAAATGGAAAAGCACAAAATTCCGGCAAGCATTACTTTAGCGCAAGCTTTACTCGAATCCGGCGCGGGATTAAGTAGTCTTGCCAACAGTTCGAATAATCATTTCGGCATTAAATGCCACGCTGATTGGAAAGGCGAACGGATTTACCGGCGCGACGATAATCCTAAAGATTGTTTCCGTAGATACGAAACGATAGAAGATTCTTATGAAGACCATTCCCTTTTTTTATCTAAACACTCTCGTTATTCGGTACTATTTTCTTATAATATAACAGATTACGAGGCTTGGGCGCGTGGCTTGCAAAAATGTGGTTATGCGACGGACAAAGCTTACGCTAATAAATTAATCAAATACATTGAAGACTATAAATTATATATATATGATTCTAAATCAATTTCTTCCGAAAAAAATAAAAGAAAAACCTTTTCCGGCGGCGAGAGAAAGATGAGGCTTACTTACATCACCCACGGCCTGCTTTACGTCATCGCTGAAACTAACGATAGCTTTGATAAAATTGCATACGACATGGGATTCAAAGTGAAAAACCTGCTGAAATACAACGAAGCGCCCGAAGATTTTCCGCTTAGAAAGGGAGATATTGTTTACCTGGAAAAAAAGAAAAAGAAAGCAAACGCTCCATATTATGAGTATGTAGTTAAAATCGGCGATTCGATGCATCGTATTTCCCAACGCTATGGAATCCGTTTAAAGAACTTGTATAAAATGAATAAGAAAGATTCTGATTATATACCGACCGAAGGCGATGTGCTGAGACTTCGTTAAAACCGGAGTCATCGTCACTCTTTGTACCAGCCGGCATACATCAAGTAATTACGGGCTATTTTCTGATTGATTTCCTTCGACTGTTCGGGGTCTAATTTTTTGATGAATTTCGCCGGAGCGCCCCCATAAATGCAACCGGGCTCCACTTCCGTTCCGCTCAGAACTACCGAGCCGGCGGCAACCAAAGCGCCTTCGCCGATTACCGCATGGTCCAACACGACTGCATTCATACCAATCAGAGCGCCGTCTTCTATTTTCGCTCCGTGGATAGTTACGTTATGTCCGATGCTTACATCGTCGCCGATTTCGGCAACCGATTTTTCGTACAAAGTATGGACTACCGAGCCATCTTGAATATTCACCCGTTCCCCGATTCGAATTGAATTTACATCACCCCGTAAAACGGTGTTGAACCAGATGCTTGAGCCTTTTCCAATCACTACGTCGCCAATAACGGTTGCATTATCAGCCAGATAAACATCTTTTGCTATTTTCGGAGTAAAGCCCCTTACTGATTTTATTAACGCCATATAAAGTAAATTTTTTATTAGTCTTTCCCGATCCTGCCAATCCCCGACATCTCCGTATTTTTCTCCCTCGGTTCTTCTTTATAAGTCAAACTCCCAATGCCATTGACTTTTCCTCTCAGATAAACGATTGGATTACATCTGACCGAACCGATGCCCTCTACTTTCGCATAAACCGAATCGGCAACCAAGCCCAATGCATCAAAAGAACCGGTACCTTCCATATCAATCTCCGCTTTCCGGACTTGTCCGTTCAAAATAACCTCGCCTATGCCGTCGACCTCCGCTTTCAGAAACCGAACGTATAAACTGTCGGCTTGGAATTTCCCTATGCCCTTTAATTCAAGTTCCAAGCTATCCATCTTATAAACATTGGATATCAATACATTCCCTATCGAATTTGATTCAATGCCTTTTACGCCTAAAGTGTTGATTCCAATATTTAATTTTTCAGATTTTGAAAAAAACTTTTTACCGATGTGTAACTTCTTCCATCCGGGAGCCGATAGGTGAAGGCATCCCGAATTAATTTCATATTGAACAAATTTCACCAAATTTTCACCTCCTCTGACTTTGACGGTGGCCGGCCCTTCAGCTATTTGTTCTATTTGTACACTACCTATCAAATCATCATCCAAATCAATATATTCAAACGGTTGGTCAAGAACATATTCCTGTTCCGTGTAAACGCCGTTATCCCAAACCTCATTCGTATTATACGTCCATCCCCAGAAAACAGAATCTTTGTTTTTCCTGAGCCCCGAACCCAAAAGCAATATCAAAGCCAATATCCAGACGGCCAAAATAACCCATTTTACACTTCTGTTCACCGGCGTAAACTTGGCTATGCTTGCAACAATACTGTAAATAAGGACAACCAAAGGTATACCAATGAGGAATATAAAGGCAATTGAAGCCAAAACCGGATAGTCAAATGTCAAAAAAGAGGTATCATGAACAAAACCGGGTATTACGTCCAACAATCCGGCGCCAACGCCAAACAAAACGGCAAACAGTACAATGATTACGATCACTAATGCAAAAATCAAAGGCAATCCGATTAAACAACCTATGCCGACTAAACAAATCTTCATCAGTGCGACGATTGCTTCAATAAATCCTTCCAGGCAACCCCTGTTTTCCTGTTTTTTTACCGGTTCGGCTTCCGCAGAAACCGTTTTACCGATATTTTCAACGGTAATGGGTATCCCTTGCATCTGCAGTTTTTCGGAAGCGGTTTTCGCCGCAGGGATAATAATCCAAATCAATAAATAGACGAGGACAATGAGAAATGATGAAACAAACATCAAAATTATCGCAATGATTCTGACAACCAGAACGTCCCAGTCGAAATAAGCGGCAAGACCCGAACAAACGCCTCCGATCATTTTATTGTCGATGTTCCGGAAAAAAGTCTTCTTTACTTGCTGATAGCTTTGTTGGAAATTTTGCTTTTCTTCTTTCCCGCTTTCTTCTTCACGACTACGGCTTTCCTGTCCTTCGTCTCCAAAATCAGCCGGTTTGCCTACTCTCGAAATCACTTCTTCAACATGCTCCACCGTAATGACTTCATATCCCAGACGCATGCGTTCGCTGAAAAGTTCTTCTATCCTCGCTTCAAAATCGGCAATGATTTCCGACGAGCCTTCTTCTTTGCGGAAATAAATCCGAATATTATTCAAATATTTGTCCAGCAGTTGGAAAGCGTCTTCATCCATGGTGAATACCCTACCATTGAGATTCACGGTTACTGTCTTTTTCATTTTTTCAATATTTTTATTGTTTCTTCTATTTCACTCCAAGCCGTTCCCAGTTCGTTCAAAAAATCCTCGCCCAAAGCCGTCAAGGCATAATATTTCCGCGGAGGCCCTTGCGTTGATTCAACCCATTGGTAATTCAACAGATTCATGTTTTTCAATCGGGTCAGTAAAGGGTACAATGTTCCTTCGACAACAATTAAGCGCGCTTGCTGCAATATCCGGATAATATCGTTTGCATAAGCCGGCTCTCTGTTGAGTATCAGCAAGATGCAATATTCCAAAATCCCTTTTCGCATCTGTGATTTTACGTTATCTGCATTCATATATTTTTTCAATTATGATTTGACGTTACAAAGATAAATAAAATATTTATACCTTGTTTT
>JAISXN010000051.1 GCA_031270525.1 Candidatus Symbiothrix sp.
GGAGTTTCACGGAGTTAATTTCACGGAGGGACACGGAGTATATTTATAATGAACTCGCTTTTGAAAATAAAACTCCATGTAACTCCGTGAAATTAACTCCGTGAAACTCCGTGTCAAAATTCCATGTTCAAATCAAATTCAGTTTAATAAATATTTCTTATATTTGTGGCATTAATTTAGCGGCTGATGAAACATTTCTTTTACCTGTCGATTATATGCTTATGCTTGCGGATGCAAGTAACCGCCACCTATGCCCAAGGCGCTTTTGCCGACCGCTACAATATCACCTATATAACAATGGATAATGGCTTATTGCATAATTTCGTGGATGCTATTTACCGGGATAAAAGAGGATTTCTTTGGATTGCTACCAGTGGTGGCGGGCTTTCGCGTTACGACGGCTACGAATTTATACAATACAACACAACAACTAATCCGGTCAAACTCAAAAGCAATTTTATTTATGGAATGGCTGAGGATTCATTTAACCGTTTATGGATTGCATCAGAAGGCGGTATTGACATCCTGTCGCTGGCTTCCTTACAACTGACTTTTCCCGGCGACCGGACAGGTTTGTTCGACCGGTTGACCGGTTGTTCGGCGACAGGCGTGATTTGCGACAGCAAAGGATGCATCTGGTGCTATTACGGGGATACTTTGTATAAAATCCGTTTCGATAAAAAGGGAGATATTGAAGAAATTTACGAACTTCCTTCCGTTTCGCTCAATATTCCGGTGATTGCGATGGATGATATAGATGAAGACGGCAATATCTGGGCGGGATTGGAAAATACTGTTTATAAATTGTACGAAGGGGACGACGGGCAATTGAAAGCAATTCCCGTCGCCCCAAGCCTGGTTTTGGAACAGGGCATTATTATTTCCGCTTTTCAATTGAAAGAAAATGAAGTATGGATTGGAACCGACCTGGGACTCATCCGTTACAATAAAAACAATGAACAGGTTAAAAATTACCGGTACGAACGAAACCGGATGCGGACACTTTCCCAGAATCATGTAACCGATTTAGCGATTACAAAAGACAAACAGTTACTCGTAAGCACATTAAGGGGAATAAACGTATATAATTCGATGACCGATGATTTTGAACTGATTGCACTCAATAATTCTCCGCAGAAAAACAGTTTGAACTCCAATTTTGTCAACTGTATGCTGACCGATGGCGACCGGATATGGATAGGCACCGAAACCGGAGGACTTAACAAGATGATACCCGGTAAATTATCCGTGCACAACTATGTCCACAGCAACGACAATCCGGCGAGCTTGTCGGACAATCCGGTCAACGCCGTATATGAAGATTCCAAAGCCTGTTTGTGGGTAGGCACGGTAGAAGGCGGATTAAACCGGAAAAATCCCGACAACGACCGGTTTACGCACTATACGGCCGAATCGGCTTCCGCTTTGAGCCACAATTCCGTAAGCGCCATCACGGCCGACAGTATGGAACGTTTGTGGGTAGGCACCTGGGGCGAAGGAATCAGCATTTTTGACATCAATCATCCGGAACGCCGGGCGCTTCAATACATTTCCTCTCAGACCCATCCGGGGTTTCCGGTCAATTTTGTCGGCTCCCTCTGTTACGATACCCTGAATAACGGAATGTGGATGGGTTGCAATCCGGGCATATTTTTCTACGACCTGTCCGCCGGACAGTTAATCATGCCCTTTGCCGGCGACATTGCGGAAAATATCTATGGCGTAATCGGCTCTGTGATTGACCGTGAAAACCGTTTGTGGATGGGTTGTATGAACGGAATGTATGTCATTGATTTGCGTTCCCGCTCCGGCAAGGGATTTTCGTATCGTTATTTCCCCTACAAATTAGACCGTCCCGATTCGCACATGATTGAAAAGATTACCTGTTTTTGCCTTTCGGATAACGGTACGCTCTGGCTGGGCAGCAACGGATACGGCATTTATCAATTTGTCCCGGATGAAAAAGGCTTTGGCCGTTTCATTGCATATACCACGGAACAGGGATTGATTAACAACAATATCAAAGGGATATTGGAAGACAGGGAAGGTTACCTGTGGATTAGCACCAACAACGGTATTTCCCGTTTCGACCCGTCGAACAATTGTTTTACCAATTATACCCAAGAAGACGGATTGGCAAGTAATCAGTTTTACTGGAACGCTTATTGCCGTTCGCAGAAAGGCGTCCTCTACTTCGGCGGTTTAAACGGACTGACTGCTATCGACCCCAGCCGTAACCCGGCGCGGCATACCGCCGACAAAGTTACACTTACCAAACTGCGGGTAGCCTATAAAGATATTATTCCGGGTAACCGTTATATCGACTCGGATATATCCATGGCCGGTACTTTGCGCTTGCACGAAAGCGATAAATCGTTTTCCCTGGAATTTTCGGCTTTGAATTACGAACCGCAAGTATCAGCCGTTTACAGTTACTGTCTGGCAGGTTTCGACGACGAATGGGTAGACGTTCCCGCCAGCCGCCGTTTTGCTTCCTATACCAATTTATCGGCGGGGAAATACATTTTCCGGGTAAGGTACATCCCGGAAGGATTGAAGGCGGCAGAAGTCCCTGTAACGGAATTAACCGTAATTGTACGTCCTTATTTTTATAAAACGCCCCTGTTTATTTTATCGCTTATCATAGCGTTGGCGTGCTGTGCGGTGTATTGGTATAAACGCCGCATTTCTATCCTGAAAAAACAGCATCTGGAAATGGAAAAAAAGATAGAGGAACTGACTGTCGACAAGTTGTCTTTTTTTACCAATATTACGCATGAATTCCGGACGCCGATTACCTTGATTATCGGTCCCATCGAACGGGCTTTAAAATTAAGCTCCAACCCGAAAGTTATCGAACAGTTGCATTTTGTAGAACGAAATTCCAAATATTTACTGTCGTTAGTCAACCAGTTGATGGATTTCCGAAAAGTGGAATCCGGAAAACTGGAAATCGTAAAAGTGAAAGATGATTTTTTGAAATTCCTTGACGCCATCGTATTCCCTTTCGAAGCCTTTGCCGGAGACCGCAACATACAAATCCGCAAATATTACCGGCTCCATTCCCCCGAATTTTTATTCGACCGGGATGCCATGCAAAAAGTGATTACCAATTTGCTGTCCAATGCCGTAAAATTCACGCCCGACGGAGGAAGCGTCGGTATTTATGTTACCTCCTTCTTCGATACGGAACTTCAGGAAGAAAAATTATTCGTCGGCGTCAAAGATACCGGAACCGGCATTGCCGAAGAAGATATTGACAAGATATTCAACCGTTTCTACCAATCGAAAAATCACGTCAAATTTCCGGTTTACGGACAAAGCGGTACGGGCATCGGACTTTACCTTTCACGACGGCTTGTCCAATTGCATGGCGGAAGTATTGCCGCCCGGAACAACCGGAAAGCCGGCGCTACTTTCTATCTCACATTGCCGGTTTCGAGCGGAGAAAAAACGCCGGAAACGGACAAAAGCGCCGCTTTGCCTGCAAACGATATTTCCGAAGACGTTCCGGTTCGTTTTTCACCCGGAAAACAGACTATCCTTATCGTGGAAGACAATAAAGATATGCGCGGTTATATCCAGTCTATCCTTTCTGATACTTACAACACGCTGGAAGCGGGAAATGGCGAAAAAGCCCTGTCGATACTGTCGGAAGTGCATGTCGATTTTATTATCAGCGACTGGATGATGCCGGTGATGGACGGACTTGAACTTTCGCGGCGGGTGAAAGAAAATTTTTCCTTTTCGCACATTCCTATCCTGATGCTTACAGCAAAAACGGCTCAGGAAGCCCGCCTCGAAAGTTATAAAACGGGAGTGGACGAATATTTATCGA
This sequence comes from Candidatus Symbiothrix sp., assembly GCA_031270525.1. Lineage (GTDB taxonomy): Bacteria > Bacteroidota > Bacteroidia > Bacteroidales > Azobacteroidaceae > Azobacteroides. The sequence continues at coordinate 3,839 of JAISXN010000051.1, forward strand.
AACCTTTCAGCGAGGAATTATTGCTTACCCGGATAGCCAATATCCTGGAGAGCCGCAGACGGTATCAACAGCAATTTGCACTCAATATGAACGTGGAAGCCTTGCATATCGAAGAAGAATCGAGCGACAAAAAGTTCATTAACAAGGCATTGGAAGTAGTCAAGGCAAATTATAAAAATTCATATTACGAATCCATTGACTTTATCGAAGCTATGGGCGTCAGTAAAAGCCTGTTGAATAAAAAGATGCACAATCTTATCGGCCAGTCTATCGGTCAATTTATCCGTAACTATCGTTTGAATGTAGCCTACGGACTCATTGAGAAAAACCGCGTCACCAGAAATATGAATATATCGGAAATCGCTTATGACGTAGGATTTAACGATCCCAAATATTTTACCCGTTGTTTTACGAAACGGTTTAATATTACGCCGAGCAGCTTGCTGGAAGGAAATGAAATTTCTCCGTTATCCTGATTTGGATACTTCTTTCAACCAATATTTCTAATTTCTCGAATAAAGTCAGGTATGGTTATGTTTTCTTGGTAATTTTTTGCAACTTCGTCAGAATTAAATTTAGACTTTTCCCGTTCAAATATTTGCACCCAAAATTCCGTATAATCATAAAAAATTTGCAGTGGTGGTTTTTGTTTTTCAATAGATAAAGTTTCACTTGACCATTTTATCTTTTATCTCGCGGAGGACAAGGGTCATTACCATAAGAATTACGTTCTCGTATCATTCCATTTTCTCTATGGATAAACAATTCGGTTCTTTCAGTTCTACTCAATTGTGTGCCGTACCGAATTGCTTCTCTTTGTGTAGAAAAGTTTCTTGAAGCCCTCGAAGCGCCAGACTTCCTTACTGCCCATCCTGTTGAAGAAGGAACAACGTGGTTTGTTCTATTTGCCATATCTTTAATTTTTTATGATGAATATAATAATATTGCAAAATTACATGAAAATCACTGGATTTCCAAGCGCAAGCAATGAAAAAAAGTTTTTTTACAGAGGAAAGTGACCAATGTTACTTGGGCTCAGTTGCAAAACCCTGTGTTTAGCAGAGGCGACAGACCGCAGGTCTGAATATTAATAACCCCCAATGAAGCGAAGCGATTGGGGGTGCGAGAAATACCGATTAATCAAAACTTATCAATTATGTCTTATAAACAAATCCTTTACCACATCGTGTTGCGTACCAGGTACAGCGAAAAATCGATTGCTCAGCACAACGTATCTTCATTATACAAATACATTTGGGGTATTATCCGAAACAAAAAAGGGAAGTTGTACCGAATCAACGGCATGGAAGATCATATACATATTCTTATCGTGAAAAAGAAAAAGTCATCCGATACATCATCAACCAACAAGA
>JAISXN010000161.1 GCA_031270525.1 Candidatus Symbiothrix sp.
TGTACCTTTGCGCCTTATTTTAAATAAGCAAAAATGCAAAAAATACGAAATGTAGCAATTATCGCTCACGTCGATCACGGGAAAACAACCTTAGTTGATAAAATGTTACTCGCCGGAAAACTGTTCCGCGACGACAAAACCGAATTAGATCAATTCCTCGACAACAACGATTTGGAACGCGAACGCGGAATCACCATTTTAGCTAAAAACGTTTCCATTAACTACAAAGATTACAAAATCAATATCATTGATACTCCGGGACACGCCGATTTCGGCGGAGAAGTGGAACGTGTTTTAAATATGGCCGATGGCGTACTCCTTTTGGTCGATGCTTTTGAAGGTCCTATGCCTCAAACCCGGTTTGTCCTCCAGAAAGCCATCGCTTTGGGATTGAAGCCGGTTGTTGTAATCAACAAAGTTGATAAGCCCAATTGCCGTCCCGAAGAAGTTCAGGAAATGGTTTTCGACCTCATGTTTGCCCTGGACGCCGATGAAGAACAATTGGATTTCGCCACGATTTACGGTTCGGCCAAACAAGGTTGGATGTCCAATGACTGGAAAAAGCCTTCCGAAAATATTCAACCCCTGCTGGACGCTATTATCGAACACATTCCCGCACCTGAAATTCTGGAAGGAACGCCCCAGATGCAAATTACTTCACTGGATTATTCCAATTATGTGGGAAGAATCGCCGTAGGCCGCGTTCACCGCGGGGAGCTGCGTGAAGGAACAGACGTTGCGCTCTGTAAAAGAGACGGAAGCATCGTGAAATCCCGCATAAAGGAACTGGATGTTTTTGAGGGATTGGGACGCACCAAAGTTTCGTCCGTCCAATCCGGAGATATCTGCGCCATTGTCGGAATCGAAGGTTTTGAAATCGGCGATACCATAGCGGATATTAATAATCCCGAACCGCTGGCTCCTATTGCCATCGACGAGCCTACCATGTCGATGCTTTTCACAATCAACGATTCTCCGTTTTTCGGAAAAGACGGTAAATACGTAACTTCCCGCCACATCTACGAGCGTTTGATGCGCGAATTGGACAAAAACTTAGCCATGCGCGTCGAACCTTCCGATTCGGCTGACACCTGGATTGTGTACGGACGCGGCGTCCTGCACTTGTCAATCCTGATAGAAACCATGCGACGTGAAGGATATGAATTGCAAGTCGGACAACCGCAAGTAATTATCAAAGAAAAAGAGGGTATCAAGTACGAACCGGTAGAACAATTGACTATCAATCTTCCGGAAGAATCCTCCAGTAAAATCATCGACATGGTCACCAAACGCAAAGGAGAAATACAATCTATGGAAAGAAAAGGCGACCGGATCCACCTTGAATTTACAATTCCTTCCCGCGGAATTATCGGATTGACAAACAATGTCCTAACCGTTTCGGCAGGGGAAGCCATCATGGCGCACCGTTTTCAGGAATACCAACCATGGAAAGGCGAAATCGAAAAACGCCAAAACGGCTCAATCATTGCGATGGAAACCGGAAATGCTTTTGCCTACGCTTTGGACAAGTTGCAGGACAGGGGCCGCTTTTTCATCGAACCTCAAACCGATGTCTATGCGGGACAAATTGTCGGAGAGCATACCAAAGAAGGTGATTTGGTCGTAAACGTTACCAAATCGAAAAAACTGACAAACGTCCGGGCTTCCGGCAGCGATGATAAAGTTCATCTCACTCCGCCGGTCATTTTCAGCCTTGAGCAAGCCCTGGAATACATCAAAGAAGATGAATATGTCGAATTAACGCCGCTGGCTATGAGGCTTCGAAAAATTGTGCTGGATGAGAATGAGCGGAAGCGCATTAAAATAAGGAATGTTCAATAAACTTGATAAATAAAAAATTTAACATTTAATTTTTTTCTAAATATTCTTTCAGATTTAAGGAAAAATACCGAAATTTGCCGGTCAATGTAAATATAAAAATAAATTATGAATAAAAGCGCTTTACAGATCGCAAGGGCTGCATATAAGCCCAAAGTACCTAAAACTTTAGAAGGTATTGTAAAAATCCAAGAAGGTAATCCGACTCAATCAGTTTCAGATCAAGAAGCCATCAGGAAATTATTTCCGAATACTTACGGAATGTCTGTAATTACTTTTGTAAAAAGCACGGAAAAAGTATCTTATCCGCCGGTTAATGTCGGAGTGATTCTTTCCGGCGGTCAGGCTCCGGGCGGGCACAACGTAATTGCCGGCCTTTTTGATGGTATCAAAGACATGAATCCCCAAAGCCGTTTGTATGGTTTTATTTTGGGTCCCGGCGGATTAATCAACCACAAATACATGGAATTAACAGCCGGCATCATCGACGAATACCGCAATACCGGCGGTTTTGACATCATCGGTTCGGGTCGTGATAAATTGGAAAATGAAGAACAATTCAACAAAGGTTTGGAAATCCTGAAAAAACTGGACATCAAAGCTTTGATAATTATCGGCGGTGACGATTCCAATACCAATGCCTGTGTTTTGGCTGAATATTATGCGCGGATCGGAGCCGGCGTACAGGTAATCGGTTGTCCGAAAACCATTGACGGTGATTTGAAAAACGAAATGATTGAAACCTCTTTTGGTTTTGATACGGCTTGTAAAGTCTATTCCGAAGTCATCGGAAATATCCAGCGAGATTGTAATTCCGCCCGTAAATATTGGCATTTCATTAAGTTAATGGGACGTTCGGCGTCGCATATCGCTTTGGAATGTGCTCTTCAGGTGCAACCGAATATCTGCATTATTTCGGAAGAAGTCGAGGCTAAGAACCAGTCATTGGACGACATAATCAATTATATTGCCGGCGTCGTAGCCAAACGCGCCGAAGACGGAAATAACTTCGGAACAGTGTTGATTCCCGAAGGTTTAATCGAATTTGTTCCCGCTATCAAACGACTGATCAACGAGTTGAACGATTTTCTGGCAGACCACGACTCCGAATTTAAGATGATTAAAAAGAGCGAACAACGTTCGTACATCATTCGTAAATTGAGCAAAGAAAATTCGGATTTGTACGCCAGCCTGCCGGAATCCGTTGCCCGCCAATTGACTTTAGACCGCGATCCGCACGGAAATGTGCAGGTTTCGTTGATTGAAACGGAAAAACTGTTGGCTGAAATGGTTGGTAATCGTTTGGCAGAGTGGACGAAAGAAGGTAAATATGTGGGAAAATTCGCCACGCAAGTGCACTTCTTCGGTTACGAAGGCCGCTGCGCTGCGCCTTCCAATTACGATGCAGATTATTGCTATTCTTTGGGATTTACGGCTGCCGGTTTGATAGCTTCGGGAAAAACGGGTTATATGTCCTCGGTTCGCAATACGACAGCCCCGGCTTCGGAATGGATTGCCGGCGGAGTGCCTATCACAATGATGATGAACATGGAACGGCGTCACGGCGAAATGAAACCGGTTATCCAAAAGGCTTTGGTAAAGCTGGACGGAGCGCCTTTCAG
>JAISXN010000104.1 GCA_031270525.1 Candidatus Symbiothrix sp.
GCAGTCAGATAAGCAATTCCGGTCCCAATGCGGGCAATCGAAACCTGCAAGCCCATCGCCAACGCCAGTTCGTAACCGGTGAACCATTTCACAATCGTCCGCGTAACGACAACGCCTGCGACTTCGGCGCCGATTCCGTAAATACCGAAACCAATCGAAGCGAACAATACTTGATTTTTAATGCCGAATAACGTTCCTTCCGCAGGCAAAATCCCGGATAAGGCGGCATATTTAATCAATGCTCCAACAACCATTAAACCGGTGGCCAAACTCCCTGTGAAACAAATACCTTTCTTATCGAGCAACAGCCCGCCCAGGAACAACATCAGCAAAAATACGTTAAACCAACTATAAGAGCTTGTAAATAAGCCATAATCCGTGCTACTCCAGCCTTGCGTCCGCTCAAGCATTCCTTTCAACGGCGCCATCGCGTCGTAAAAGAAATAGGCTGCCATCATCGTGAATGAAACAATCAATAAGACTGTCCACCGCGTTCCTTTTTTATCTCTTAAACTCATCTTTATTTAATTACGAATTACGAATTTGATATTTATTGCAAAGTTAGGCATTTTTCAGAGAAAATAATAAAGGAAAACAAAAGAACTTTATCTCTTTATGTCGGAGAAACTGTCATTTAAACAGACAATGCTCCCGACAACGTCATAAAAATCGACCATCGCAGGGGATTGTTTACCAATAATTTGGCTTCTGCTGAAAATGCTCCAAAACTTCCGCTACAATAAACGTACTGCCCCCGACAAATATAAAATCATTCTTTCCGGCGCTTTTCTTTGCCGCTGAAAAAGCTTCGGAAACCGAAGGGAAAATTTCTCCTTTCAGTCCGAATTGTCCTGCCTGTTCCGCCAATAATTGAGCATCCATAGCCCTGGGAAGATTCGCTTGCGTAAAATAATATTTTGCATTCTTGGGCAAAAGCCTGAGAATAGCGGAAATATCCTTATCTTTCACCGTGCCGAAAACAAAATGCAAAACGTCGTACTTTTCCGATTGAAGTTGGCGGACATTATATGCCATTCCGCCGATATTGTGCCCCGTATCCAACACAATTTTCGGCTCTTCTCCCACAACCTGCCAACGTCCCATCAACCCGGTATTTTTAATTACATTCGCAAACCCTTGTACGATTGCCTGCTGTGGGATATTGAAAATGTCTTTCAGCATATCAAGCGCGCACAGCACGGTAGCCGTATTTTTTTCCTGCGCAAAACCCTTCAAAGGAGAAACAACCCCGCCATATTCCGCCGGAAGCCCTTCATCCTGCACAAACACAAACCGTGCACCGTGCACCGTGCACCGTGAATCCTCAAATACTTCCCTTACCTCGCCTTCAGCTTCTCCGATAAGCGCCGGAATGTTCCGTTTAATTATCCCTGCCTTTTCCTTAGCAATAGCTGTCAAGGTATTTCCCAACAAATTTGTATGGTCGAAACTGATATTGGTGATAATACTCAAAACCGGAGTAATAACGTTCGTACAGTCCAACCGTCCACCTAAACCGACTTCTATAACCGCCACTTCGACAGCTTGTTCTGCGAAATACGCAAAAGCCATACCGGTAGTCAATTCAAAGAAAGAAGGATGGATGGATTCTAAGAAATCTTTGTTGTCGGCTGTAAAACGGACGACATAATCCTTATCAATCATTTTGCCGTTGACCTTGATTCTTTCCCGGAAATCAATCAAATGCGGAGAAGTATAAAGTCCGGTTTTGTAACCGGCTTCTTGCAAAACCGAAGCCAAAAGATGGCAGGTCGAACCTTTTCCGTTGGTTCCGGCGACATGAATCGTCTTATATTTCCTGTGCGGATAATGCAAATGCTTATCCATAAGGAAAGAATTTTCCATCCCTTCCTTATAAGCAGCAGCGCCTATTCTTTGAAACATAGGTGCGCTGTCGTATAGATACTGTATTGTTTCTTCGTATGACATCGTGTAAATAGTTATGAAAAATTAGTTGAAAAATCGAATAATAGAAGCGCTTGTACTTGCCAAATGAATAAGATACCGCGAATTCCGCCTGATTTTCCCCGGCATTTCTTCATCCGATAAAAGCTCTTTTGCCGAAACGATTTTCGTCTCGTCGATTCCAAAATAATCAAAAGCGGTGGCCGGTAGAAAAATGCCGGCGTCAACCTCCAATTCGTCGAAATTGGCGACAATCAGCAACAACTCATTTCCGGCGTACCGCATAAAGGCGTATTGTTTGCCGGGATTGAAAAAGTCACTGTGCGGATTCACGTACATCAAATCAAAAAATTTGCCTTCCCTGATGGCTTCGGAAGAATTGCAGAGATTCAAAACCGTAATGTAGAAATCGCGTAAAGCTTTCTGTTCATCCGTCAAAAGAGCAGTGTTGATTTTTCCTTTGTTGTACCAGTTGCGTAAAGATTCGACACTCCAATAATCGAAAATCGTAGTACGTCCGTCCCGTCCGCTGAAACCTTCCGAATCCATGCCTTTCTCGCCTAATTCTTGTCCGGAGTAAATCATCACCGGATTTTTGTGCATCGCGGCCAAAACGACCAGCGCCGGAAGCGCTTTCACCGGATCGCCGGCGAAGAATGTCGAAGCAATCCGTTGCTCGTCGTGATTTTCGAGAAAATATAACATCTGTTCCTGAATATCTCCAACAGATTGCCAGCAATCCGTAATTGCCTGAGCAGACTGTTTGCCGCACACAACCTCGCGCAAAGTATCGTACAACCCCACTTTATCATAGAGGTAATCGAATTTACCATTTTGCAAATAATTACGGTATTGGTTGGGATTATATATTTCGGCGATAAATTGAACGTCCGGATAAGTTTGTTTGACCAAAGGAATCGCCCAGCCCCAAAATTCCACCGGAACCATTTCCGCCATATCGCAACGGAATCCGTCAATGTTTTTAGACGCCCAAAATAGCAGGATATCGCACATTTTACGCCAGGTATCGGGAACCGGATCGAAATGCGAATGTTTGTTGTTCAGATAATCAATGCCATAATTCAGTTTTACCGTTTCGTACCAGTCGTTTTTGTCCGGATGAGCGGAAAAACAGTCGTTACCTGTGACCTTTGCCGGAAATTCGTAATATGCTTTTTCTCCGGCTTCCAAATCGAAAGAAGGTGCAAACGCTTGTCCGGGAATGTAATAGAAATTATTGTCCGGAGAAAAAGTCGTTTGGACATCATCGTTTGCGCCTAAATCGACCGTTTTGCCGGGCTTGGCGTCCGAATAATACTGACGGGCTACGTGATTGGGGACGAAGTCGATAATTATCTTTAGACCGGCTTGATGCGTTCTTGCGACCAAAGCTTCAAATTCCAACATGCGATCGGGAATGTTGTCCGCCAAATCAGGGTCAATGTCATAATAATCTCGAATGGCATAAGGCGAACCGGCTTTTCCTTTCACGATTGCCGGATGGTTTTTGCGGATTCCGTATTCGGGATAATCGGTCTGCGTAGCATGTTCAAGCAAACCGGTGTACCAGATATGAGTGAATCCCATTTTACGGATTTCTTTCAAAACCTTGGGCGTGAAGGACGAGATTTTCCCGCAGCCGTTTTCTGCTATGCTTCCGTTGGGAATATTGGCTGTTCCGGTATTTCCGAACAGCCTTGCGAGTACTTGGTAAATTACAATTTTACTCATCTTTATTTATTTTTTATTTTAACACGGAGTATTGAAACTCCGTGTTACTCCGTGAACCCTCACTCCGTGAAACTCCGCGTTAACACAGCTGATTCCGTTAATGCTTTCCGGCAATGGCCGTAACCTATTTTAAAAATCTTTTCGGAGTTAATCAAATCGAAAGTTTTAAAATAAGCCAAGTCTGTTATTTCCACAAGCACATCGCATAAAGTCCGGTCCAGCAAGGTATTCGTCCGCGACATATAATGATAGGAACGTTCGGCGATTTGCATGATCGTTTTTTTGTATTTTTTGGGTACAAGCGGGCTTACATTGACTCCTATTATTTCATCGCAAAGGCTGCGAATGGTGGACACGGGGAAATTTTTAAAGATACCTCCGTCCACATAATTGACGCCGTCGATAACTACCGGATTGAATACAATGGGGATGCTGCATGAGGCGACTACGGCGTCGATAATCGGCCCTGTTTCGAAAACTACGCTTTTCCCTTCATCCAGATTGGTCGCAACGACTTTCACCGGAATGGGTAAATCTTCTAAATTTTTGGCGTGCAAATATTTTTTCAAAAACCGTTTGAAACCGGACATGCCGAAAATCGCAGCCACCGGCATCTGAATGTCGGCAAATTCCCGGAAATCTTTTCCGACAAACAGTTTGACGATTTCTTCCGGCACATAACCGTCGGCGTAGAGTACGCCGGCCAAAGCCCCTGCGCTTGTGCCGGAGATAATTTCGGGTTTCAAGCCGGAGTCTTCAATAGCCTTTATGGCGCCGGGGTGCGCAAAACCCCGCGCTCCGCCGCCGCTCAACGCTAAGCCTAATTTGTATTTCTTTTTTTCTGCTGATTCATTCATAAAATCTTTACATTTTTGTGATAATTCGTTCCCTTAAAAACGGCGCAATAATTTTTTTCTTTTGCGTATAAACCGACAATTCTTTCATCTTTTCGACAACTTGTTCAAAATCTCCCTTGCTTTCGGCTTCCTTGATAGAAGCGTTAATTTCATCCATGCGTTTTTGTAAAAGAGCATTTTTGTAATTGATTACGACATAAGGAACAAGGTCGAATAATTTTTTTTCTTCTTTTGGAATTTGCTTGTAACGCGAATGGATTTTGCTGACAATATATTTATCGGTAGAAAAATCAACCGCCAATTTACTGATATTGGGATCGACGTGGTTCCGGAAATAATTTTCCGCATGAAAATCCGGATTTTCATATCGCGCAAAAGCTTCTTCCATAATCTGTTGGTAAAGCGGATTGGAAAATTTCAGATCATCCTGTTTCAGTTCTTCCACGATGTATTCAATCACATAAAGCGGCGGTTCTTTGGGGGTTTCGCCTTTCGGAATATTTTCGATTTCCTCTTCTTCCCTGATATTAGCCATATCAATTTCCCCATACCGGATGATATAGCGGAGAATCGTGCTTTCGTAATCGTTTAAAGACGAAGTTTTTCCGATTGAAAATCCGGGATAATCTTCCTGCTCCGTCAGTGGCGGCGGCATTTGTGATTCGTCGGGGAAATTTCCGGTTTCCGGCTTTGCCGCTTCGGGATAGGCTGTTTTTTTCTTCTGAAGCAAAATTTCCTGCCGCTTTTTGGCGATGGCGCGTACTAAAGTTCCTTCATCGACGCCCGAAATCAGACTACATTCTTTTACATACACCAACCGTACGATTTCTTCCGGGATAAGCGCAATGGTATCGACGATTTCTGTAATCATTTTCGCTTTTTTGATGGGATCGTTTCCCGCTTCCCGAATCAATAAATTGGCTTTGAAACGCACAAAATCGGTTTCATTTTCCTTGATATATTCATTGAAATCGGTCGCATTCTGTTTGCGGGCGAAAGAATCAGGGTCTTCCCCTTCGGGCAACAGCACGATTTTAATATTCAGTCCGGCTTCCAGCAACAAATCAATCCCCCGGATCGCGGCTTTGATACCTGCCGAATCGCCATCGTAAAGCACCGTTATATTATTGGTAAGCCGGTGAATCATGCGGATTTGTCCCTGCGTCAAAGCAGTTCCCGAAGAAGCCACGACGTTCTCAATCCCTGCCTGATGCATGGAAATTACATCGGTATAACCTTCTACCAAAAAGCACCGGTCTTGTTTGACAATGGCTTGACGTGCAAAGTAAATCCCGTACAATTCATTGCTTTTGTGATAAATCTCACTTTCCGGCGAATTGATATATTTCGCCGTTTTCTCGTTTTTCAAAATGCGACCGCCAAAGGCAACGATTTTGCCCGACAATGTATGAACAGGAAACATAACCCGTCCCCTGAACCGGTCGGTTTTGTAATTGTTTTCGCCGACTATCGTCAAACCGGTTTTTTCCAGGTATGCTAGCTTATAACCGGCCAACAAGGCTTGTTGCGTAAAAGCGTCTCTTTCTTCCAGGCAGTAGCCCAATTGGAATTTTTTGATGGTGTCGTCCCTGAATCCCCTTTCGCGAAAATAGGAAAGTCCGACGGTTTTGCCTTCGGGGTTTTCGAACAAGTTCGCCGCAAATACTTTCTGAGCGTAAGAGTTGAGGATAAACATGCTTTCGCGGTCTCCGTGCGCCTGTTTTTCCTCGTCGGTCATCTCGGTTTCTTTCACCTCGATGCCGTATTTTTTTGCCAGGTATTTCAGCGCGTCTACGTAGGAAAGTTGTTCCAGTTTCATCACAAAATGGAGTGGAGCGCCGCCTTCGCCGCAGGCAAAACATTTGCAGATATTTTTAGCGGGTGAGACGTAGAAAGAAGGCGTCTTGTCGTCGTGGAAAGGACACAGTCCGACATAGTTAACACCTCGTTTCCGAAGGGTTAAAAAGTCTGATACCACATCGACGATTTGTGCTGCCGACTGAATCCGTTCTATGGTATTGTAGTCTATCATCAGTTTGCAAAGGTAATGAATTCAATTACGAATTACAAATTACGAAACAACGTTCGGCGTTAGCCAATTACGGGGGAAGGCAAAAAAAACGTAATTCGTAATTCATAATTCGTAATTGTTACGTATCTTTGTCCCAATGAAACGAGTGGTTTTTTATCTTATATTCGCGGTAATTTTTGTTTTCACACTCTCTGCACAACCGAAACGTGAGATAAGAGGCGTTTGGTTAACAATCAATTATGCATTGGATTGGCCTAAGAATCCGGTGCGTAGTTTGTCTGATATTGAGCAGCAAAAAGCCGATCTTGACCGGATGCTGGACAAATTTGAGGAAATCGGAATCAATGTGATTTTCTTTCAGACCCGGCTTCGGGGAAATGTGATTTATCCATCTGAAATAGAGCCTGTCAGCCAATATTTCAATTCAAAATACCCGGACTACGATCCTTTGGCTTATGCTATTGAAGCTTGCCGGCAACGCAAGATGGAATGTCACGCATGGATGGTGGTATATCCTGTGGGAAGCAGTACAAGGAGAAGATATGCCGTGCCCGTCCCCAAAAGATATCAAGGTATGGCCAGGTCGTACAATGGCAGTCTGTATCTCGATCCCGGAAATCCGCAGGCAACTGATTATCTGTTGTGTTTGATCAGGGAAATTGTTTCCAAATATGACGTCGACGGCATTCATTTCGATTACGTCCGGTATCCTAACGGTTCCGGTAAATTTCCGGATGAGAATACTTATAAATTATACGGACAAGGGAAAGACAGAGCCGACTGGCGGCGCGAAAATATCAATCGTTTTGTTTATGCGGCTTACGATGAGGTGAAGTCTTTGAAACCCTGGGT
>JAISXN010000206.1 GCA_031270525.1 Candidatus Symbiothrix sp.
GCGCGGGCGTCTCGTTTGATACCCAATGCGGTCACAACCACCTCATCCAATGTTTGCGTGTCTTCTTTCAACACTACATCTACGGACGCCTGGCCCGAATAAACAATGTCTTGTGAAACATAACCGAGATACGAAATCCGGATTACATCACCAGTTACAAGATTGGAAAGCGTAAAACCGCCGTTTTCATCGGTAACGGTTCCTGTGGTTTTCCCTACAATAGCAATAGTTGCCCCGATAACAGGGCCTGCTTCATCCGAAACATTGCCTTTCAACGTCTTTTGTTGCTGAAAAGCATCCATCTTTTGCTCAGCATAAACTTTGGTCGGAATTGCAATTCCGCCAATACACACACATATTATACATATATGAGCGAGCAAACAAAGCAATTTTTTTTGAAATTTTACCATACTGATTTATTATTAGGTTTAACATAATATGCCCCTCTTTAAGAGGTTTTGTTCATACACAAGTTTTATGTAGTCATTTTTCATCCACAATTTGATTTTCTGTAAATTCTCTCTCTAAAATAATTCCTTTAACATCCGGATTTTCGACGTTAAACTTTACTAAATTTTTGATGTTTTGAAAAAAATGTTGTCATTTTTTATTTATATTAATTCACAAAATTAGAAAATATTTTTAAATTACACAATTTAACCCAAAAAAAACTAAAAAAAAATTCACTTATTTTTTGAGGCTGTGTTATCTACCCTAATTTACTTATTTTTCGAAGTTTTTCTTCGTCAAGCACTTTAACTTTCCGTCCGTCCAGAGCGATTACCTTCTCAGAAACGAAAGTAGATAAAGTGCGGATAGCGTTGGAAGTAGTCATGTTGGAAAGATTGGCGAGGTCTTCACGCGCGAGGTAAATGTTGATCGTATTATCGTCTTCGAGTCCGTAACTATCGATCAGAAAAATCAAAGATTCGGCTAAGCGTCCGCGAATGTGTTTCTGGGTAAGGTTCACCGTACGTTCTTCCGCAATACCCAAATCGACAGACAGTTGACGAATAAAAAATTTGCATAGTTTAAAATTTTCCTTGAGAATGTTGCTCACCAATGTCATGGGAACCATGCAAACGATTGAAGGCTCAAAAGCGGCAGCGTCAGTTAAGTAGTTTTCTTTGGCAAAATAAGCGCGGTAAGCAAAATACTGGATTGGTTTGATGATGCGGATTATCTGGCTGCGCCCGCCGATTCCTTCTTTATAAATTTTTACTTTTCCTTTGAGTAAGCACATCAAATCTTTGGGTTCATCACCCTCGGAATAGATTTTTTGATTTTTTTTAAAATGTTGGATATACGCATTTTGTCGCAACAACTCACGTTCTTGCTCACTCAACAAGCGCCAAACATCCGACAGGCTGCTTGAAAAATTCAAAAAATCATCATCTCCCTTATGCATTTGTGTTTTAGAACATTGTTTTGCAGCACAAAAATAAAAAATTATTTTTAACTTTAATATAAATTCTCATTATTTTCTTAATTTTCGGCGTTAAATCAGCAAAAAATGACTATTTTTAGGCAGTATTTTTTTTTCAATGGTTTGATAGAGACTGATTCGCATAAAAGTTTGTATAAGAGTTATTTTTTATATCTCTGTATTTGTATTTTCCCCATTTTTTGTGTGGAAGCGCAAGAACCATACGGCAAAGCCGACGATATATTGTCGAAAATGTTTGAATATCAGGAGTATTACGGAAAATATATTGATGAATTTGACGCCGACATATATATCAAAGGAAATAGTTATGTAAAGAAAAAAAATATTCTTTACCGCTATGCCCCCGATTTTTTGTACTTAGATAAAAAAGGCAAAAACACCTTTGTCGAAACAATCCTCAAGGTTCATTTCAAACAGCCGGATTTGTTTTCGCACCGGATTGTTGCAGTTAATGGAGCGAAAATTAATATGATTGATATTCAGGAACGGGTTATTCAATTTTTGAAAAACAATACTTACAATCCTAAAATCGTTGACGAACAAATACTTCTCCCTTGGACGAAAGGCGCTGCCAAATATTATCGTTACGAATATCTCTCGCAAACCGATACCTTGAATCATGTTATACATCAAATAAAGGTAACGCCTAAAGTAAAAAGTTTGCAATTGGTTTCCGGCATTTTTTCCGTTGTGGACGGACAATGGACGATTTATCGCTACAATATTAAAGGAAAATGGGAATTTTCAAAATTTGAAATTTCAACGGAATTTGGGCTGGGTGGCAAGGCTTTCCTGATGCCTTTGAAAACAGATATTTATTTCAAAACTCAATTGTTGGGAAATGACGCTGAAAGTTATTATTTTGCAACATTTGATTATATTTCCCTCAAAAGAAAACATTTAGAACAAGAACCGGAAACGGTTAATTACGATTTAAGCGATTATTTCTCAACACCTGTCGATTCATTGCCTTTTGTCGAAGATGAAATATTTTGGACCGAAAGCCGGAAAGTTTCACTTACTCCTGAAGAAAAAGCGCATCTGATAAGTTCAGATTCCATAAATGCGGATTTTCAAAAAAATGCAAGGTCCGATTTCTGGATAAAACTATTGGATATCCCCAAGGGAATCATCACTTCCCGCCGCTTTGATTATAACGACTCAAAAATGAGCTATTCCGGTTTGTTGAATCCGTTCAAGCTGGCATATTCGAAATGGGACGGAGTGGTTTACTGGCAGCAATTCCGTTTCTTCAAACGCTATGAAACGGGACAGGAAATACAGTTCAAACCCGATTTGGGTTTCTTGTTTCAACGCAAGCAACTTTATTTCAATACGCCGGTATATTGGCTGTTTCAGCCGCGTAAATTCGGGGAAATCAATTTTAATTTTGGAAACCGGAACCAAACCTATAATTCCAAATTCATTGATTTGATTACGAACGAGATTCCGGATTCCATCCGGTTCGAAGATTTGAACCTGGATTATTTCCACCATTTCAAAATGAATTTAGAAGGGAAATATGAAATCTATAACGGGTTGATTCTCAGAGGCGGGGTTAACTATGACTGGTATATTCCTATCAAGAAAGAAAATGATGGGAAAAGCGCATTGCGGTCAAGCCTCGACATAACCGAAGATATCAAAGGTTTAATTGATGAAAATTACAAGGCTTTTTCTCCTATGATCGGCTTGATGTGGACGCCTCGTCAATATTACCGGTTCAATGGAAAACGAAAGGAGTATCTTGGCTCGCGGCTTCCCATCTTTTCGGTAGAGTATGTATGGGGGCTGGATAAATTCCTTGGAAGCAACAGCAACTATTCCAAAATAGAAACAGATATTCAACAAAAAATTCCGATAGGTTTAATGAATTCTTTTCAATATTACATTGGAATGGGGAAATTTCTTAATACACGGTCGGTTTATTTTGCCAATTTCAATTATTTTCAACGGCACAATTTTCCACAATCGTGGGAAGACCCTATCGGAGGCGTTTTTCATTTGTTGGAGGGCGAATGGTACGATGCGTCTGATTCTTACATACAAGCGCATTTTATGTATGAATTTCCGTCCACTGTTCTGCGCTGGTTCCGTGGCATAAGTAAAGATATTTTGAAAGAACGTATCTATATCAGCCAGTTATATACACCGGTTCGCCCATTTTATACCGAATTGGGATACGGTGTAGGTAATTTCATTGGCAATGCCGGAGTGTTTGTTTCGCTCCGGCATTTGAGATATGAAGCGGTTGGAGTTAAGTTTGCGTTTGAATTGGGGAGATAGGAATTAGACATCAAACAATTTTTCCGGGTCCGAGCTTAAAAATTCTTCCGGCGGAATGCCGTCTGTTCCAACGATAAACAGCCGTTTGGGGTGAAAAGTTTCATTGAAAACCGACATTCCGTTGTTGCGACTGTCCTTGCCGCTTTTCACTTCAATAGCAATAGATACACCGTCCTTTTCAATCACAAAATCTACCTCGCAATTGCTCTCGTTCCAATAATAGAGATTGAATTTTTTAGCGGCAACAGAATTCATTAAATGCTGACCCACAGCCGATTCCACCAGCCGTCCCCACAGTGAGCGATCGGTTTTCGCTTTGGCAAAAGTTTGGCTCAACTGCGAACTGAACAGCGCATTGTTGAATACCTGAAATTTTGGTTTGGCTGCCCGCTGTCGAATATTTCTACCGGTATATTTTTCCAGACCCGCCAATAAACCGGCATTTTCCAGTAATTTCAAATAATTCGACAGCGTAGTTAAATTTCCTTTTTCCTGCAAGTCGCCCTGTACTTTATTCATCGCGACAATCTGGGCAGAATACACGCTGCCGATTTCAAACAAACGTCGCAGTAATGCAGGTTTTTCCACTTTTGTCAGCATCAGAATATCTTTGGAAATACTCGTTTCTACCAGAGAACTTTTGATATAATTTTTCCAACGGTACTCATCTTTAATCAACTTAGCAGAACCGGGATAACCGCCATACCAAATATATTGCTCCAAATTCCAACCGAAAGCATCATGCATTTCGGGATATGTCCAATGCGGAATGTATAGGGATTCAAAACGTCCTGCCAACGATTCGGTCAGCCCTTGTTGTATCTGCAAACTTGAAGATCCCATCAAAACAATCTTCAGGTTGATATTCGTCCGCCCGTCTTCATCCCATTCTTTTTTGACGGTTTCGCTCCAGTTATCCACCTTTTGCACTTCGTCGATAATCAAAAGAAAACACTCATCGGACGAGGCGGCCAAGCGGCGGCGAGCTTCGTCCCAAGTCGCTTTGATCCACGTGCGGTCTGCGGCCGGCACATCGTCGGCTGTAACATACATTGTTTCATACGATAGTTGCTCACATAGTTGCAAAATCATTGTGGTTTTTCCAACCTGCCGCGGACCGTAAAGAATCTGAATGAAATTCCGTTCTTCATTCATCCGTTTTACAAGCTCCTGAATATAACTCCGAACAATCATAAATGAATAATTTTATTAGTTTAATTGAATAATTTATTTAGGTTGACCTAATAAATTTTTTATGCAAAGGTAAATAAATTATTTCATTCATGAAAATATTTTATTCATTATTTTTGAATATTTATTTAGTTTGAACTAAATATTTATTTAGGCTTATCTAAATATTTTATCAGATAATTCTAAATAAACAATTTCATCAAGCATTCTCAACCGACTTTGCATTTAAAAAAGTTATCAACCAAAACCCCAACTTATCAACAACTCTACCCGGTTTTCACAAAAAACAAACCAATCCTTCCAACAAAAATACTACTTTTGCACCGGAGAAATAATTTCATAATGTTTAAGAATAACATCCTATGGGAAAAATAATTGCTTTGGCAAATCAAAAGGGAGGCGTGGGTAAAACCACCACTACTATTAATTTAGGCGCTTCCTTAGCGGCGATGGACAAAAAAGTGTTGATAGTAGATGCCGACCCCCAGGCAAATGCCTCTTCAGGGTTGGGAATCAATATCAGGGAATTAAAAAAATCAATTTATGAATGTATTATCGAAAATATAGACCCCAGCCAAGCTATACTTCCGACCGAAGTGCCTAATTTGCATATCATTCCTTCTCATATTGATTTGGTGGGCGCCGAAATCGAAATGTTGAACTTCAAGGATCGAGAGAAAGTGTTGAAAGAATTATTAAATAAGATAAAAGATAAATACGATTATATCCTGATTGATTGTTCGCCTTCATTGGGTTTGATTACCGTAAATGCATTGACGGCAGCCGATTCGGTAATAATTCCGGTACAGTGTGAATATTTTGCTCTGGAAGGAATTTCCAAATTGTTGAACACGATTAAAATCATCAAATCGAAATTGAATCCAGAACTGGAAATCGAAGGTTTCCTGCTGACGATGTATGATTCCCGCCTGCGTCTGGCCAATCAGATTTACGAAGAAGTGAAAAAACATTTCGGAGAGATGGTCTTCAATACGGTTATTCAACGGAATATCAAACTGAGCGAAGCGCCGAGTTACGGACAACCGGTATTGCTCTACGACGCCGATTCGAAAGGCTCGCACAACCATATCCAATTAGCGAAAGAATTGATTGCAAAAAATAAATAATTCAATATGTCGAAACAAACGAAATCTGCTCTGGGAAGAGGTTTGAACGCATTGATTACCATGGACGACCTGAACACAAACGGTTCTTCGTCCATCAATGAAGTGGAATTATCCAAAATAGAAGCCAACCCCGATCAACCGCGTTCCGTCTTTGACGAAGAAGCTTTGGAAGAACTGGCAACTTCCATCAAAGCCTTGGGATTGGTGCAACCGATTACCTTGCGCGAAATCAGACCCGACCGTTACCAGATTATTTCGGGCGAACGGCGGTATCGGGCTTCCCTCATGGCCGGTCTTACTTCCGTTCCCGCGTACGTCAAAAAAGCAAGCGACGAGAATATTATGGAAATGGCGCTTATCGAAAATATTCAGCGCGAAGACTTGAATCCCATCGAAATTGCACTGGCTTTTCAAACCTTAATCGACACGCACAACCTGACGCAGGAAAAACTGAGCGAACGAATCGGGAAAAAACGAGGCACAATCGCTAATTTCTTACGGCTGCTGAAACTTCCTGCCGAAATCCAGATAGGTCTGAAAGACAAAAAGATAGATATGGGACATGCCAAATCTTTGCTTTCGCTCGAAAATGCTTCCGACCAACTGATGATTTACGAGGAAATCAAAGAATACGGATATTCGGTTCGCCACACGGAAGAAATTGTAAAAAGCATTAACAATCCGCAAGAGCAAGAAACGGACGAAGCGCCCTCTCCTACCCCAAGTTCACCCAGGAAAAAATCGTCCGGGAAATACGATTCATATAAAAAACAATTGTCGGATATTTTCGACGCCAGAGTTTCTGTCTCAAGCAACGAAAAAGGTACCGGAAAAATCAGTATTCCTTTCACAAATGAAAATGAATTAACAAGAATTATGCAAGTATTTGATTCTATAAAAAATAATTCGTAATTTAGAGGTCCGAAATTGGTAATTTTATAGAATTTGAAGATATATAACAGTCTGATAATAATAGGGTTCTGTCTTTTTTCCATGGGGATGAAAGCACAGGATATACAGTCTATTGAAATCGACAGCGCTCGAAATGCGGATGCATTCATAATTTTGTCGGATTCTTCCAAGGACGTTTCACACAACGCCCCCGGGGATACGATATACAATATCATTGTGGATACGATGGCCTTTAAACCCAATCCGACGCGAGCTGTCATATATTCAGCCATTTTCCCCGGTTTAGGACAGATTTACAACCGGAAATACTGGAAATTACCCTTGGTATACGGAAGTTTTATCGGATGCTATTATGCCATTAATTGGAATAATAGTCAATATACCGGATATAAAAAGGCTTTTATTGAGTTTAATGATAATGACGAGGCTACAACATCCTGGAAAGATTATGTTCCCTTTTCTTATCCAAAAAATATTAACGAATGGACTGCCGACCAAAAAAGCAAGTTCAGTTCGAGGTTGCAATCCAGTAAGGATTATTACCGGTATTACCGGGATATGAGCTGGATTATTACAATCGGAGTGTATGCAATCTGGATTATTGATGCATACGTGGACGCTCAACTATTTGATTTTGATGTAAGTCCTGATTTGAGCATGAGGGTGTCGCCTGTTTTTTTCGACAAAACGCCCGTCAATTCCCGCTCTTTCGGACTACAATTAGGTTTCACCTTTTAAAAATTTAGAAAAACATGAAAAAAACAATTGTGTTATTAGGACTTATTTTCATTTATACTTCTGCGCAGGCACAAGACACAACCGGACAAGGATTGGAAACGGCAGACACAACTTTTTCCATTCCCGAAGATTGGGACGCCAATTTAGACAAATTAGTAAACTCCTGGTATGTAAAACATTATACTACTAAAATCAACCATGAAGGCTATCAGGATAATACGCCGGCCGACGACACTACCTATATCGAACGGCTGTCGAAACTTCCGAACATCATCGAACTTCCTTATAACAATACAGTCCGGCAATGCATTGAACTATATGTAAACCGTCGCCGGGATCTCGTAGAATACATGTTGGGCATTGAATCTTTCTATTTTCCAATGATAGAAGAAACTTTGGACAAATACGATTTACCTTTGGAACTGAAATACATGACCATTGTGGAATCGGCTTTGAATCCTACCGCTCTTTCCCGGAAAGGCGCTTCGGGACTTTGGCAGTTTATATTAAGTACCGGCAAATTTTACGGATTGGAAATTAACAGTTTAATTGATGAAAGGCGGGACCCGGTAAAATCTACCGATGCCGCCTGCCGTCATTTAAAGGACCTGTTTGATATTTACGGAGATTGGAATTTAGTGATTGCAGCCTACAACTGCGGCGCAGGAAACGTGAACAAAGCCATCCGGCGGGCGAACGGAAAAACGGATTTCTGGAAGATTTATCAGTTTCTTCCGAAAGAAACCCGGACCTACGTTCCGCTTTTTATCGCAGCCAATTACACAATGAATTATTATGCTTATCACCAGCTTTATCCGGCGCAAACAAAAGCTCCTGCCGCTGTTGATACCGTAATGATTACTCAGCCGATGCACTTCGACCAGATTTCCAACATTCTGAATATCGACAAGGAAGAGCTCAAGGCCTTGAATCCGCAATACAAAAAGGACATTATCCCCGGAAACCGGAAACCTTATGCTTTGGTATTGCCTGCAAGCCATGCCTACGCGTTCGCGGAAAAAGAAAACGACATCGCAAATTACAATATAGAAAATTTATTCACAAACCGATCGATTGTGGATGATGCCTCTAAACAAACTATGCGAGGCAAAACTCAGGCTAAAAGCATAAACCGGACTTCTCAATATAAGGTTAAAGCCGGAGAATCTTACTATACCATCGCCAGAAGATTCCCGGGTTACGACACAACCGATTTGATGCGGTTAAACAACACAAGAAGTTCGGCTTTGAAAAAAGGGCAGTACATTAAAGTACCTAAGATATAAAAATGGACGAAATCACTGACATAATAGACGAAGAAAAGATGGTTCAGGAGGCTTTTGAGTTGCTGCTCGAAAGTTATTCCCAATCAAACCACAGGCAAAAATTTGAAATCATCAATAAGGCTTTCCTGTTTGCCAATCAGGCGCATAAAGGCGTTAAAAGGCGTTCGGGAGAACCCTACATCATGCATCCTTTGGCTGTAGCCTTGATTGTCAGTGAAGAAATGGGACTCGGTTCGACCTCCATTTGTTCGGCTCTGTTGCACGACGTCGTTGAAGATACCGATTATACGGTTGAAGATATCCGCAATCTTTTCGGAGATAAAATCGCGCAAATCGTTGAAGGACTGACAAAAATCTCCGGAGGTATTTTTGCCGAAGCGGCTTCCGCCCAAGCCGAAAACATGCGGAAATTATTGCTCACCATGTCAAACGATATCCGGGTAATTCTGATAAAAATAGCCGACCGCCTGCATAACATGCGAACATTGGGCGCTCTTCTCCCTGCTAAACAATACAAAATCACCGGCGAAACGATGTATCTTTATGCGCCAATGGCGCACCGGCTCGGACTTTTTGCCATAAAAACCGAATTGGAGGACTTGAGCTTCCGGTACGAGCACCCCGATGAATACCGGCAAATCAACCTGAAATTAGAGGCGACGGCAAAAAACCGTGAAAAGATTTATGAACACTTTGCAGCTCCGCTTTACCCGAAATTAGATGAGTTGAATATTCAATATAAAATGCAGAAAAGAGTCAAATCCATTTATTCCATCTGGAACAAAATGAATACAAAAAAAGTGGATTTTGATGATATCTACGACATTTTTGCCGTCCGGATTGTTTTCGAACCCAAGCCGAATATCGACGTAAAGAAGCAATGCTGGGATATTTATTCGGCGATAACCGACCTCTATAAATTGCGTCCCGACCGCATCCGCGACTGGGTAAGCCGCCCGAAGGCCAATGGTTATCAAGCGCTTCACCTCACCGTCATGGGTCCCGACGGGCAATGGATTGAGATACAGATCCGAAGCGCCAGAATGGACGAAATTGCAGAAAAAGGATTTGCCGCCCATTGGAAGTACAAGGAACACGGCGATTCGGATAAAGTCGAAGAAGAAACCGAATTAGACCGCTGGCTCGAACGGATACAAGACGTTCTCGAAGCGCCCAGTCCCAACGCCATGGATTTCCTCGACACGATTAAAATGAATCTTTACGCCTCCGAAATATTCGTTTTTACGCCCAAAGGAGAAATCAAAACTTTGCCGCAAGGCGCTACCGCACTGGACTTTGCATACGAAATTCACACCAATGTCGGCGACCGGTGTATCGGCGCCAAAGTAAATCACCAATTAGTTCCTTTAAGCCATAAGCTGAACTCGGGAGACCAAATCGAAATCCTGACTTCCCGTTCACAATCTCCACAACAAGAATGGCTTAATTTTGTGACAACCGCCAAAGCCAAAACCAAAATCGAATCTTCCTTGAAAAAACGGAAAAAAGTGAAAGTGAAAGATGGCGAACAAATACTTGAGGAAACTTTCAAGAAAATCGGAATAGACTGTTCTATTCAAATGCTGGACAAAATGCTTTCCTATTACGGTTACCCCAAGAAAGAAGATTTATATTTTGCCGTTGCCGAAAAACAAGTGGAATTATCACCCGAAAATCTTAAAAAGGTACTCAAAGAGAAGTCAAGCAATTACTTCATGAAATTTGTGAAACATGCCTTTAATGTCGGTTCAAGTTCCAAGGAAAATGCGGAAAATAAAAACACAGAAATTTCCACAACAGAAACCGGCAAAATCGACCGTAAAAAAACGTATATCCTCGAAGAAGAAGGATTCCAGAAAAATTACATTGCAGCTACCTGTTGCAATCCGATTCCCGGCGACGATGTATTGGGCTTTATCCGCGAAGACGAACGTTTGGAAATTCACAAACGCGCTTGTCCGGTGGCGCTTACGCTGAAAACACGTTTCGGAGACCGGATT
>JAISXN010000208.1 GCA_031270525.1 Candidatus Symbiothrix sp.
ACTGACTTCAAACTCATATCCAAACTCTTAACCGAATGTGTGAGCGCCCCAACAGAAACATAATCCACTCCGGTCCCTGCATATTCCCGAATCGTATCGTAAGTGATACCGCCCGAAGATTCCAATTCATATCTTCCGGCAACCAGCTCAACAGCTTTGCGGGTATCTTCGACTGTGAAATTGTCCAACATGATGCGATCGACTCCGCCGGCAACCAAGACTTGGTTTAATTCGTCGAAATTCCTCACTTCAATCTCAATCGGAATCGTTTTACCTTTGGAAAACAAATATTGTTTAGCGCTAACAATCGCTTTTTCGATTCCTCCGGCAAAATCTATGTGATTGTCTTTCAAAAGAATCATATCGAAAAGTCCGATTCTGTGATTGGTTCCGCCGCCAATCCGGACGGCTTCTTTTTCAAGGATTCTCATGCCCGGCGTTGTTTTGCGCGTATCTAAAACGCGGGTTTTTGTGCCTTCCAGTTTTTCGACGTATTTGCGGGTTGTCGTGGCAATTCCGCTCATTCGTTGCATCACGTTGAGTACCAAGCGTTCGGTTTGCAATAAGGATTGTATTTTACCTTCAACCGTAAAAGCGATGTCTCCGTATTTTACTTTTGCGCCATCGGGAATAAAAACCGTCATTTTCAAATCGGGGTCAAAAGTGTGGAAGATTTTTCCGGCTATCTCAACGCCGGCCAAAATTCCTTCGTCTTTAACGATTAATTGCATTTTTCCTTGTGCCGATTCGGGAATAGTACTTAATGTCGTATAATCGCCTTCGCCGATATCTTCGGCAAAAGACAGGCGGATTAACTCGTTAATTAACTGATCGGTAACGTTTTCCATAAAATTGAAATGACGACGTCCTTTATTTTATATTGAGTTTCTTTTTTAAAGCTTGTGGGAGAGCGTCTTTATGCACCACTACACTGATGGTTTTGTATTTCACAAAAGGCACGGAAGCATACCAGGTCCCTTTGTAAGGATTTGCCGTTCCCCACGAATTTTTCACCAGGTAATATTTACTGTCGTTCTGATCCTGGGCTTTACCGTAAATCAACATGCCGTGATCATCGCTGGTTTCGTAGTTGTCAAATCCCTCCTGACGTATTTCCTGCGTGATTTCCTTTTCGGGAACCGGAGCCGATAAATTTTTGAAATATTCATCTCTTTCCTTCTGAGTGAGTCCTAACCAATGCGCTTGATCTGAGCCGGGACCTTCTTTGGCGTCTTCATCCGGAACAACGGCAATACCTTTGCGGTTAAATCCTTTTTCACTGACGTCGGAAGCCCAAGCCACCGTATAACCGTTATCTATTGCATTGTCAATTATTTGCATCATTTCGTCCAACGGAACATTATAGGATTTCGTCCATCTCCAATTATCGGGAATTTCTATTGCAAACGAAGTATAAAACGGATGGTGCGCAAACGATGTAATAGAAACGTAATCTTCGACGCTAATTCCTAAAAATTGAGCAAAACTTTTGGGAGTATAACTTTTCCCGTTGTAAGTAAATGTTTCCGGACATTTGCCCAGATAAGCATCTAAAATTCCATTAAATCCCTGATACCAGGCGACAGATAACTTCCTGTTCGGGTTTTTAATAATTACATCAACGTATGCTCTCAACAACTGATCCAATTCTCCATGCCGGTGAATCGTGTCGCCGTAATTCAAACCCGGCAAGGCTTGATCCGGTACGATTCCATAGTCCCTGATACAATCCAATACATCGGCAAACGAGCCGCCGCCCGCAAAATTGACTGTTCCATGCATACGGACGTATTTCTGCGCTTTTTCGCTGTAATTATGGCGTACGACAAACATTTCGGACAAATCATATTCTCCTTTTCCGAGGCGTAACAACTCCGCCTCAATCAAGCCTATACCGGAAAAACTCCAGCATGTTCCCGAACTGGATTGATTTTTAACCGAAGTAACCGGAATTTCTTTGATGGTTGTGAATTGGAATGTGTCAATTTTATTTACAACTTTTTCCTGAGAAAATACCGAAAAGCACAAGCATAAACTGAATAACAGAATGAATAAATTACATTTCATAAGATGGAAATTTTTAATACTAAATGTTTATTTTTCCGCAAAGGTAATTAATTATTCCAACATTTTGTATATTTTTGCACGAATATATCAGCCTTTAAATTTCTATATGATATGGAAAAAATAATTTGTTCTGTTTTTTTTATTTTATCGCTCTTTTCGAATATACTTTTCGCACAGGAAAAGGTAGAGAAAAAAGAAGTTGTTGTTTATCAAATCAATATTAACTCGGAAATTAATGCGACTTCGCATATTTACCTGATTAATGGCTTGAAAGAGGCAAATGCGATGAACGCCGACGCAGTTCTGCTGCATTTGAATACGTATGGCGGCACATTGGTTGACGCCGATTCCATGCGTTCTGCCATCTTGTACAATCCTGTTCCGGTATATGTTTTCATAGACAATAATGCCGCGTCGGCAGGCGCTTTGATTGCGATTGCCTGTAAGAAAATTTATATGCGGGAAGGGTCAAGCATTGGGGCGGCAACCGTTGTGGAAGGCATGTCGGGGCAAGCCCTGCCCGACAAGTACCAATCATATATGCGCTCGATTATCCGCGCAACGGCCGAATCGCACGGAAAGAAAACAATAATCAACGGAAACGATACAATTTACGAATGGATTCGCGATCCGAAAATCGCAGAAGCGATGGTCGATGATCGAATTGATATTCCCAACGTAATTGATTCGGGCAAAGTGCTGACGCTCACGGCTCAAGAAGCCGTAAAATTGGGTTTTTGTGATGGAATCGCAGAAAATGCAAACGAAGTGATTACCCGGCATATTGGTTACAAAGATTATAAATTGGCGGAATACACACCTACATTTTTGGACAAGCTGAAAGGTTTTTTGATGAATCCGGCCTTTCAGGCGATATTAATCATGATTATTGTGGCCGGTATTTATTTTGAATTGCAGACGCCCGGCGTCGGATTCCCGACTTTTGCCGCGATAGGCGCTGCTATCCTGTATTTTACGCCTTTATATCTGGATGGATTGGTGCAAAATTGGGAAATTATCATTTTCCTTATCGGAATAGCCGGCATCTTTTTGGAGATATTTGTCTTTCCCGGATTCGGGGTTTCCGGGATTCTCGGAATTATCTGCGTTACAACAGGATTGGCCTTTGCTTTGCTCAACAATGACTATTTTTCGTTCAAAGAGGTACGGATGCCGGATATTTCGCGTGCATTTTTAACCGTTTTATCCGGATTAATCCTCGGTTTCGTAATCATACTATGGCTCTCGACGCGAATCGGGAAAAAAGGCCTGTTCCGGAAAGTTGCATTAACAGCCGATCTGGAAAATTCCATAAGCGTGAATCCTGCAGAACACGGATTGGTGGGAAAGACCGGTACGGCGATGACGGTTCTCCGGCCTTCGGGAAAAATTATGATAGACAATGAAATGTACGATGCGATTTCTAATCAAGGCTTTGTCGAAAGCGGAAAAAATGTGAAAGTCGTGAAATTTGAGAATATGCAACTCTATGTGGAATGACAGAGCGTAATTCGTAATTGAAATGAAATACATTATTATATTGGGAGATGGGATGGCCGATGAACCCATCGAATCTTTGGGTAATCTGACGCCATTGCAATACGCCTCCACCCCGATGATGGATTTATTGGCGCGAAAAGGGAACGCTGGTTTGCTGCAAACAATTCCGGAAGGAATGCATCCGGGTAGCGAAGTCGCCAATTTATCGGTTTTAGGTTATGACCCCATTAAAGTTTTGGAAGGGCGGGGCGCTTTGGAAGCCGCCAGCATGGGCATCGATATTCTTCCCGGAGAAATGGTGATGCGCTGTAATCTGATTTGCATCGAAAACGGAAAAATTAAAAACCATTCGGCAGGTCACATTTCGAGCGAGGAAGCCAAAGTATTGATTCATTATCTCAATACGCGCTTGCCCTTCGGGGGGGCGGGAGAGGTGTTCCCCGGCGTTTCCTACCGTCACATTCTGAAACTGAAAAGCGGAAATAAACATTTGGATTGTACGCCGCCGCACGATGTTCCCGGAACCGAATTCAGGCAAGTCCTGATAAAAGCAAAAATTCCCGAAGCGCAGGAAACTGCCGCTTATCTGAACGATTTGATTATTCGCTCTCAGGAATTACTTGAAAATCATCCCGTCAATCTGAAACGAAAAGCGGAAGGAAAAGACTCGGCCAACAGTATTTGGCCCTGGTCGCCGGGTTATAAGCCGCAAATGAAACCACTCACGGAAATTTACCCGATACGATCGGGCGCGGTTATTTCGGCGGTGGATTTAATCAAGGGAATCGGTATCTATGCCGGTTTGAAAAGCATAGACGTACCGGGCGCAACCGGTTTGTACGATACGAATTACGAAGGAAAAGCACAGGCGGCGTTAAAAGCCCTGCGGGAAACCGATTTCGTTTATGTCCA
>JAISXN010000212.1 GCA_031270525.1 Candidatus Symbiothrix sp.
CTAATTGTACTGTTTTTTAGCATTTTGCTTCTCGCTTGCTCGCAAAAAAAATCAAACGAAGAGGTTCTACAAACTGTAAAAACGGATACAGTGCGCGTTTTCGGCGAGAAACCGCAAAGCACATTTCCCGGAAAAGTGAAAGCGGCTTCCGAAGTAAATCTCTCGTTCCGCATCGCCGGTCCTATTGCAAAAATGAATGTGAATGCCGGAAATTATGTCCGGAAAGGACAGGTTCTCGCCGAGATGGATTCACGGGATTACCAAACGCAACTGTCTGCCACCGAAGCGGAATACAAACAGATTAAAGCGGAAGCGGAGCGGGTGATGGAACTTTACGGGAAAGGGAGCGTCACTCCCAATGATTACGACAAGGCAAATTACGGTTTGAAGCAAATCACCGCGAAATACGATGCACACAAAAATGCCCTGGCCGATACCAAATTACTTGCCCCTTTCGATGGTTACATTCAAAAACGCTTTTTCGACCCGAACGAAACGGTTGGCGCAGGCACGCCTGTTATTTCCATGATTAATGCGGGCGTTCCCGAAGTGGAAATCAACATTCCTTCTTTCGAATTTATTCAGAGAGACAAATTTGAGTCATTCTATTGTACGGTAGATATTTATCCCAATCGCGTATTTGCCCTGGATTTGATGGGAATCACTCAAAAAGCCAATTTGAACCAACTGTACACCATGCGCTTAAGAATCAAAGACCATGAAAAACCTTTGCCTTCGCCGGGGATGGTCACTTTGGTTACCATTCAATATAAAGCCGGAAAATCGCAATGGGTTACGATTCCTTATCCGGCGCTGTTTGAAATAAAAGACGTTTCTTCCGTTTGGGTTTATAATCCGGATAGTCAAACCGTATCTGCGCGGCAAGTTACTATTTACGACATTCTTACCAATGGAACGGTAATTATTTCCGAGGGTTTGAAAGCCGGCGAAATCGTTATTTCTGCCGGAGTACGCTTCTTGAAAGAAGGAGAGAAAGTCAGATTATTGCCGCCGGTATCGCCGACAAATGCAGGAGGTTTGCTATGAAAGATATCGGCAAATGGGCATTGGACAACAGCAAGCTGGTCTATTTCCTGATAGTCGTGCTGTTGATTGGCGGAGCAAAATCGTTCTATGACATGAGTAAGCTGGAAGACCCGGAAATCAGGGTCAAACAGGCTTTGATAGTTACTGTCTATCCGGGTGCGTCGGCGCATCAGGTGGAGCTGGAAGTGTCGGATATTTTGGAAAAGAGTATCCGCACGATGAAAAACCTCGAATACGTTGAAAGCAAGTCGATGAACGATGTTTCGATGATATCGGTTAATTTGTCGACTTTGGTGAAGAACGACGATGTGGAGCAACATTGGGATTTGCTGCGGCGCAAGGTGGCGGATGTGCAAGCCGGTTTACCCGAAGGCGCCGGAGAATCTGTCGTGATGGACGATTTCGGCGATGTGTACGGCATGTTTTACGCGCTGACTGCCGATGGATTTTCCGACCGCGAACTGAACGATTACGCCGGATTGGTCAAACGCGAAATACAGTCGATTGAGGGCATTACGCGGGTGAATATTTACGGTGAACATAAAAATTGCATCGAAATTGAGCTTTACGAAGACCGCATGGCGAACCTCGGCATATTGCCGGCCGAAGTCCTTTCTACCTTGAACGGTCAGAACAAAACCGTCTATTCCGGCTATTACGAAACCGGCGACAACCGCCTCCGGGTGACGGTTAATGACAAATACCGCAATGTTGAAGATATCGGAAACCTTATACTGCAAGGACATGAAGACGACCAGCTCCGCTTGAAAGACATTGCCCGCGTGAGCGAACAAACCGAAGAACCGGTTCTCAACGAGATGCGCTATGACAAAAAACGCGCTCTGGGAATCGCTATCGCCGCTGAAAGAGGTACGGACGTCACAAAATTAGGCAAACAAGTGGAAGCTGTATTTTCGGAATTGAAAACCAACCGTTTCCCTGCCGGAATAGAATATCATAAGGTGTTTTTCCAACCCGAACGGGTCGAAGAAGCTATCAATACTTTTATGGTAAACCTTATCGAATCGCTGATTATCGTTATTTTCATCTTGATGCTTACGATGGGATTCAAAAGCGGAATCATTATCGGTTGCAGTTTGGTCGTAGTGGTAATCGGTTCGTTTTTTATCCTGAATCTTTTCGACGGCACATTACAGCGGGTTTCGCTGGCGGCTTTTGTGCTGGCTATGGGGATGTTAGTCGATAACGCCATTGTTATTATCGACGGTATTCTGGTTGATTTGAAACGCGGGAAAGAGCGAACGGAAGCCTTGACGGCTATCGGACGAAAAACCGGAATGCCGCTTTTGGCCGCTACTTTGATTGCCATACTGGCTTTTTTCCCAATTTTCCTGTCTCCCGATACGGCAGGAATTTATGTCCGCGATTTGTTTATCGTTCTGGCCGTATCCTTACTTTTGAGTTGGGTATTGGCATTGACGCAAGTGCCTATACAAGCGGCTTATATGTTAAAAATTAAACCTCAAAACGAATCCGAACCGCTGTTTGATAACAAATATTACCGTTTGCTGCGACAAGTTTTGTATTGGGGACTCCGGCACAAAGCCATTACCATTGCCGCCGCCGTATTTTTGCTGCTCGTTAGCGTATATTGCTATCGTTTTCTACCACAGGGATTTTTCCCCGATATGGACTACAACCAATTGTATATCGAATATAAATTGCCGGAAGGAACAAACAGCACGAAGGTAAAAGCGGATTTATCGGAAATTGAAGACTATTTATTTAGTAGGAAAGAAGTTACGCATGTAACTTCTTCTATCGGCGGGACGCCTGCACGCTATAACCTGGTACGCAGTATGGCCGACCCGTCGCTTTCTTACGGAGAGTTGATTGTCGATTTTACTTCGTCTAAAGAGCTGGTAGCCAACATGCAAGACATACAAATGGACTTGTCGCAAACTTATCCTGATGCATACGTGCGTTTGAAGCGATACAATCTGATGTACAAAAAATATCCGATTGAACTGCAATTCAATGGCCCCGACCCGGCTGTTCTGAGAGATTTAACCGCTCAAGCCGAAGATATGATGAGGAAAAGTCCGGATATTATCCTGATTAATTCGGATTGGGAACCCAAAACGCCGGTTTTGTCGGTCGATTACAACCAGCCGGTTGCCCGCAATATCGGATTGAGCCGTCAGGATGTGGGACTCTCCTTGCTTGCCGCTACCGGAGGAATCCCGACGGGGGTTTTCTACGAAGGAAACCGTAGCCAAACCATTTATGTAAAATGTGTCGATAAAGACGGTAAACCCATTGAATCGTTGGAAAATTCACCGGTTTTCGGCATGACGCTTCCGCTGAACAAAATGGACAAAAAGACAATTCAGGGATTAATGGCCGGACTTATTTCGGAAGAAGAGTTGCTCGAATCGGTATTGGGAACCGTACCTTTAAGCCAAGCGACACACGGAGTTAAAGTTGTGTGGGAAGACCCGGCAGTAATCCGCTACAACGGACAACGGGCGATGCGCGCGCAAGGTAATCCTGCGTTTGGCGTTACTACGGAAGACGCTCGCCAAAGTATCATCAAAGAAGTGGAAAAAATCCGGATTCCCGAAGGTTATTCCTACCAGTGGGAAGGTGAATAT
Organism: Candidatus Symbiothrix sp.; assembly: GCA_031270525.1. GTDB lineage: Bacteria > Bacteroidota > Bacteroidia > Bacteroidales > Azobacteroidaceae > Azobacteroides. The sequence goes on from JAISXN010000212.1 coordinate 3,663, forward strand.
CGCGCCAGTTCCACCGCGATGAAATACCTTTTCAAACATTTGCCTTTGGGCGTTATCCTGATGATTACCATTTTGATATTGCTGTTCAAAGATTACCGCAAACCGATAATCATCTTTTGTTGTATTCCGTTGATAATGATTGGAGTAATCATTGCAATGCTGATTACAGGGAAAACATTCGGCTTCGTTGCCATTGTGGGAACTTTAGGCTTGATGGGGATGATGATTAAAAACGGTATCGTATTGATGGACGAAATCGCCATGCAGATATCGCAAGGTGTAGAACCGGTAAAAGCGCTGTTAGACAGCACTTCCGCGCGTTTTCGTCCGGTGATGATGGCTTCGATGACGACCATTGTCGGGATGTTTCCTTTGGTTACGGACGATTTGTTCGGTGCAGGCGCGGTTGCAATTATGGGTGGATTGTTGTTGGGGACACTGATAACATTGTTCATTATACCTGTTTTGTATGCGATATTTTTTAAAATCAGGATAAAGTAAACTGAAAAAATGAAAAGAAAATATATATTGTCAATTTTACCGGTCCTTTGTTGTTGTGTAACTTTCGCCCAACAAAGGCTAAATCTCGAACAATGCCGCGAAATGGCTTTGCGGAACAACAAATCGGTAGCCATCGCCGAACGTATGGAAGAAAAAATAACTTATGAATCAAAAAGTTACTTCGCTAATTTCTTTCCCAAAATATCCCTTTCGGGACTTTATCTTTTCTCCAATACGAAGATGAATAAAACTTTGAAAGGGAATTATTTACCGACTTATGTGCCCGACCCTGCCACCGGACAGCCGAAACCCAATGTCGTAACAATGCCCGACGGAAATCCGCTTATCGGCGCGGACGGGAATCCGGTTTTTAAAGAATATGCCTATTTCCCGGATATAGCTCTTAGCCTCAGGATGAATGGTTTATATACAGCCGGAATCCAAGCCGAACAACCGCTTTACATGGGTGGAAAGATTACGGCTGCCTACAAAATGTCGTTAATCGGAAAAGACATTGCCCGTTTGAACCGGAGTCTTACCCGTGCGGAAATTATCGTGCAGACCGATGAGGCTTATTGGACGCATTTGAAAACGCTGGAGTTAAAAAAAGTCGCCCTTGCTTTTCAAAAAGTAACGGCGGAACTTCTTCACAATGTTCAAAATGCTTATGAAACCGGCATGAAGCCCGGAAATGACGTATTGAGAGTGCAAGTACAGGTGAATAAGGCGGAATTACAGTTGCAACAAGCCGGGAATGCGATTCGTTTGTCGAGGATGAATCTTTGTCAGATATTGGGTTTGCCGCTAAATTCGGACATCGCGATATCCGAAACGATTAATGACAACGATAGCAATGGCGGCGTTTCGACAATTGTTGCGGCCGGTTATACCGCACGTCCCGAACATGCCATTTTAGAAAAACAGATTGAACTGAAAAACCAGCAAATCAAATCCGTCCGAAGCGAATTTTTACCGAATGTAGGCCTTTTAGCCAATTATGGTTACACGCACGGATTGGACTTTAACGGCACGCCGTTGGTTGACCGAACGTCTTTTTTCGCTTTGTTTTCCGTGAAAATTCCGGTTTTTCATTGGGGTGAAGGAGTTAATAAGATTCGCGCCGCCAAAGCCGAAAAACAAATCATGCAACTGCAACGTGACGACCTCAATGAAAAGATGAATTTGGAAATGACGCAAGCTTTGAATAAATGTATTGAATCGGAATTAGAAGTCGCCTTGATGCTTCGTTCTTTGGAACAAGCGGAAGACAATATGAAAACAAGTTGCAACCGGTATGAAATGGGAATGGAAACCTTGGCGAATTATTTAGAAGCCCAAACGCTTTGGCAACAGGCTTGGATGGAGTTGATTAACGCTAAAATCGCTCAACGTTTGAATGAAACTTATTATTTGAAGGCGACGGGAGGGTTGGGAAATTGACCCCGGCTATGGCGCAGGACGCTACGCCGAGCAGGTGACAATTTTATCTTCTAATCTTTAAATCCTTAAATTTATTTTGCAAGGGATGAAAAACTCATCCCACAAGTATTTGAACATGACTCCGTAAGCCGACCATAGGATGATCGGTTACGGAGTTGTGTTTTCAAATGGATACTCTAACTAATTTGTGTTAGTCAAAGCAAACGGCAACTGC
>JAISXN010000047.1 GCA_031270525.1 Candidatus Symbiothrix sp.
ATGATGGATTGTAAAAATGCACTGAACGAATCGGAAGGTGATTATGAAAAAGCAGTAGAAATCATTCGTAAAAAAGGACAGGCTGTGGCCGCAAAACGTGAGGACCGCGAGGCTTCCGAAGGTTGCGTATTGGCAGCTATCAGTGGCGATTTTGCCGCTATCGTAGCTCTTAAATGCGAAACGGATTTCGTAGCCAAAGGCCCGGATTTCATCGCTTTAACTAAAAGTATTCTGGACGCCGCTCTGGCAAACAAACCGGCTAATCCGGAGGCTTTGTTAGCGCTCAATATAGACGGACGCCTTGTTTCGGAATTGATTACCGACCGTATCGGTATTACCGGTGAAAAAATGGAATTAGGCGCTTACGAATACTTGACGGCTCCGACAACCATCGCATATATTCATCCGGGAAATAAACTGGCTACGATTGCCGGTTTCAATCAGGAAGGCGTTGAATTGCAAGTGGCTAAAGACATTGCCATGCAGGTTGCGGCAATGAATCCCGTAAGCGTTGACAAAGATACGGTTCCTGCAACTGTCGTTGAAAGAGAAAAGAAAATCGCTCGCGAAAAAGCTATCGAACAAGGGAAACCCGAAAATATCCTTGACCGGATCGCCGAAGGCGCTCTCAACAAATATTATCAGGAATTTACGCTCTTGTCGCAGGATTTCGTGAAAGATTCGAAAATAACGATCAGGGAATATTTGCAGAAGCAAAATAAAGATTTGACAGTGACTGATTTTAAGCGTGTTACTTTGAACGTGGATTGAAATTTTCAATATCATAAAAGGGGTTGTCTCAGTAGATTATGTGAGGCAACCCCTTTTTATTTTGTGTTTTCTGTAAGCGACAAAGTGGCTAAATCTCGATATAAATATGTACTTTTAGCCAAATTCTAAACAATAGACTTGGCTAAATCTCGATATAAATATGCACTTTTAGCCAAATTCTAAACAATAGATTTGGCTAAATCTAATATATTTTATATATTTGTAGCCAAATTGTACAAAGATGAAAACGATTATTGGAAGGAAACGCGAGCAAGAATTGTTCAATCAGTACCTCGAATCGGATAAGCCGGAATTTGTGGCTGTTTACGGCAGGCGACGAATTGGTAAGACTTTTCTTATCAGGGAGTTTTTTGATAATAAATTTGCATTTTATTTCTCCGGAGTTGAAAACTCGGACAAACAAACGCAACTCGAAAATTTTAATATCGCAATAAACCGATACGGCAACATATACTTTCCGCCGGTGAAAAATTGGAGCCGCGCCTTTGAACAGTTAAGAAACGTATTGGAACAATCGAAAGCAAGAGGACGGAAAGTGGTTTTTATTGACGAACTTCCATGGCTCGATACTCCTGCGTCGGGTTTCATTCCTGCATTCGAATATTTTTGGAATACTTGGGCTTCGGCCCGGAGCGATATTTTCCTGATAGTTTGCGGTTCGGCTACCTCGTGGATTATCAACAAATTAATCAAAAACCGCGGCGGACTACACAATCGTGTTACACGTCAAATAATCCTCAACCCTTTCTCTCTCGACGAGTGTGAAGAATATGCCAGGATAAAGAAATTTGAGTTAGACAAAAAGAATATCCTTGACTATTATATGATTATAGGTGGAGTACCTTACTATTGGGAGCAGTTGAACAAAAGTTTAGGATTGGCAAGCAATATTGATAACTTGTTTTTCAGAAAAGACGGCGTATTACGGAGTGAGTTCGATAAAATCTACAATTCATTGTTCAAACATTCGGAGAACCATATCCGTATTGTGAACTCTATCGGTAAAAAACGAATGGGATTGACCAGAGATGAAATTGTTCGTGGGACAGGTCTGACAAATGGAGGCTCGTTGACCCGGCTGCTTGAAGAACTTGAGCAATGTGGATTTATTCGTTCATACAGCAATTATGGGAAGATAATGAAAGAAAAACTGTATCAATTAGTCGATTATTTTTCACTTTTCCATTTGAATTTTATTCAAAACAGTAAGGCAATCGACGAAAGTTATTGGACAAATATGCTCAACACTCCCACAATAAATAGTTGGCGAGGGTATGCTTTCGAACAGGTTTGTTTAGACCACGTTCCGCAAATTCGCCGGAAGCTCGGTATTTCGGGCGTGCTGACCTACACTTTGTCGTGGCGCGGAAAAGAAGGTGCGCAAGTCGATTTGCTTATTGAACGGAATGACCGTATTATCAATCTTTGTGAAATAAAATATGCCGACGGCGAATATGTTATCACAAAAACAATGGACGAAAATCTCCGGCACAGACGTAGTGCATTTATTGCCGAAACGAAAATCCGCAGAACCATTCACACAACAATGATCACAACTTACGGCGTGAAACACAATGCTTACTGGAACAATATCCAATCGGAAGTGGCAATGGGTGATTTGTTTTTGCAGATTCCCTGAAAAACGTTATCTTCGCAAAATAATACAGTATTAAAATGATATCCGTCAATAAAATATGGGATACGATTGAAGCGGAACAACAACGCTACAATAATTTGGAACTGAACGAAATGAAAGATTATAAAAAATTTTATATCTATTCGATTATCGCTCATTCGACTGCTATTGAAGGTTCCACTTTAACCGAAAAAGATACCCTGCTGCTGTTTGATGAAGGCATAGTCGTAAAAGGAAAATCTATTTTCGAACATTTAATGAATCTCGACTTGAAAGGAGCTTACGAATATGCTGTTTCTGAAGCCCGGGAAAAAACAAAAATAACGCCGGATTTTCTTAAACAACTCAATTCGCTTGTTATGAAAAATACCGGCGGAATACACAATATGGCAATTGGCACATTCGATTCAAGCAAAGGAGATTATCGTTTGTGCGGCGTGACGGCGGGTATTGGCGGAAAATCTTATATGGACTATAAAAAAGTGCCTGATAACGTAATCCGATTATGTGAGGAGATTAACAAACGCTTAGATTCAAAGAGCCTGAAAGAAGCCTATAATTTATCATTCGACGCTCATTTTAATTTAGCGACTATTCACCCATGGGTGGACGGCAACGGAAGGACGTCTCGCTTGCTTATGAATTACATACAATTTTATCAAAATATCGTTCCAACAAAAATATACAAGGAAGATAAAGGCGAATATATAAAAGCATTGGAAGAAAGCCGAGAAACGAAAACAACCGCTCCTTTCAGGATTTTTATGGCCAATCAACATTTGAAAACTTTGCACAGGGCAATTAATAACTATAAAAAAGGCCAAAAGCAAGCGAACGGTTTGGCTTTGCTTTTTTAAACAAAAATCTATCTTTTAAAAACGATACGGAAGACTCGGCGACAGGCGATGTTACCGTTACATTAGTAACGGCAATACGATAAATAAAGGCCGATTCAAATCAGCTTCATCTCGTACTTATTCTTTGCCTTGAGTTGGTGAATCGGTAAGCGGCGAGAAATACGAGGCAACCATCAGCAATTTGGTTTTGATTACAAGTACAAAAGACAAGGAATGGAATGGTCTTTTTTTGTCGAAAAAGAGAACTTTTTTGATTATCTCAAAATATTCCCGTACTTTTGCAACAACTTAAAAATGGCTTGATGGAATCCGAATATCTCGAAGAAAATATCGAAAACGAAGAACTTGCAAAAGACCATTCCGATTACAAAGTGCCCGCAAATGCGGAAGGTTCACGCTATGTGCTTTCCGGAATGTACCAGGATTGGTTCCTGGATTACGCTTCTTATGTGATTTTGGAACGCGCCGTTCCGCATATCAACGACGGATTGAAACCGGTGCAACGCAGAATCCTTCATACTATGCGGCGATTGGAAGACGGACGTTACAACAAAGTGGCCAACATCGTAGGTGAAACCATGAAGTTCCATCCGCATGGCGATGCATCTATCGGCGATGCTTTGGTGCAACTGGGACAGAAGGATTTACTTATTGATTGCCAGGGAAACTGGGGAAATATCCTGACCGGCGACGGCGCCGCAGCTCCCCGTTACATCGAAGCCAGACTCTCAAAATTTGCCCTCGAAGTCGTTTTTAATCCCAAAACTACCGCCTGGAAATTATCATACGACGGCCGCAATAAAGAACCGGTTACGCTTCCCGTCAAATTTCCCTTGCTGTTGATGCAAGGCGTGGAAGGAATCGCCGTCGGTTTGTCGTCCAAAGTACTTTCCCACAACTTCAACGAGTTGATAGACGCTTCCGTAGCTTATCTTCACGGTGAAGAATTTACATTGTATCCCGATTTTCAGACCGGCGGATATATCGACGTTTCCCGTTACAACGACGGCGAAAGAGGCGGCGCAGTGAAAGTGCGGGCTAAAATCAACAAAGTGGATAATAAAACTTTATCCGTCACGGAAATACCTTTCGGAAAAACGACTTCCACTTTGACCGAATCCATTCTTCGCGCAAACGAAAAAGGCAAGATAAAAATCCGCAAAGTCGATGATATGACCGCTAAAAACGCGGAAATCGTGATTCATCTGGCGCCGGGCGTTTCTTCCGACAAAACTATCGACGCGCTGTATGCTTTTACGGATTGCGAAATCAGCATTTCACCCAATTGCTGCGTGATTGAAGACAACAAACCGCATTTCCTCACGGTTTCCGACGTGCTTAAAAATGTGACGGACAATACTTTGCGTTTGCTGAAATTAGAACTCGAAATCCAAAGGCAGGAATTGCTGGAAAGCTTGCATTTCGCTTCTTTGGAAAAGATTTTTATCGAAGAGCGTATTTATAAGGACAAGGAATTTGAAAATGCGAAAGACATGGATTCGGCTTTGAATCATGTTGAGAAGCGGTTGAGAGAATATATCACCACCTCCTCCTCCCCTTCGGGGGGGCTGGAGGAGGCGGGGATAACCCGCGACGATTTGCTGCGCCTCATGGAAATTAAAATGGGACGCATCCTCAAATTCAACAAAGACAAAGCCGATAATCTGATTGCTTTGTACAAGTCTCAAATTAAGGAAATTGAACATCATATCGAACACATTGTCGATTATACAATTGATTGGTTTACCAGGCTAAAAGAAAAATACGGAAAAAATTATCCCCGGAAAACGGAAATCCGTAGCTTCGATACGATTGAAGCGACCAAAGTGGTGGAAGCCAACGAAAAACTGTACATCAACCGTGAAGAAGGTTTTATCGGTTACGGATTGAAAAAAGATGAATTTGTCTGCAACTGTTCGGATATCGACGACATCATTATTTTCTACAAAGACGGAAAATACAAGGTTGTCAAAGTCAGCGAAAAAATGTTTGTCGGCAAAAACATCCTCTTTCTCAATGTTTTCAAACGGAATGATAGCCGTACAATCTATAATGTCATTTACAGGGAAGGCAAAAACGGAGCAAATTTCATCAAACGGTTTCCCGTTACGGGCGTTACGCGCGACAAAGAGTACGATTTGACCACCGGCAAAACCGGAAGCCGGATTCTGTATTTCTCGGCCAACGCCAACGGTGAAGCCGAAACGGTACGGGTTATTCTGAAACCCAAGCCTCGTCAGAAACTATTGGTTTTCGACAAGGATTTCAGCGATATCCAAATCAAAGGACGTGCAGCCAAAGGTATTACCTTGACCAAGGCGGAAATTCACAAGATTTCGCTGAAACAAAAAGGTGGTTCGACCCTGGGCGGACGCCGGGTTTGGTTCGATCACGACGTTTTACGCCTCAATTACGATGGTCGCGGCGAATTCCTGGGCGAATTTTTTGCCGACGATTTGGTTCTGGTTGTGCAGGAAAACGGAGAATTTTACACTACCAATTTCGATTCCGGCAATCACTATCAGGGACAAATCAAAGTGATTGAGAAATTCAATCCTGATAAAATCTGGTCGGTCGCATTGTACGACGAAGACCAACAGGGTTATCCCTACATCAAACGTTTCCCGTTCGAAATCAGTAATAAAAAACAAAGCTTCCTGGGAGACAACGCGGCTTCCCGCCTGGTCCTGCTGAGCGATACCGTTTATCCGCGATTTGAAGTGACTTTCGGCGGAAATGACGCTTTCCGTGAAGCGTTAATCATTGATGTGGAAGAATTTATCGGCGTAAAAAGCCTGAAAGCCAAAGGGAAACGAATCACGACCTGCGAAGTGGCGGAAATCCGGGAAATCGAACCGGCGCGTTTCCCCGAACCGGAGACGGAAGATTTGCCTCAACCGGATATCGACATCGAACCGGAAGAAGAGGATAAACCTGTAACAGAGTTGATTGATGAAATTACGGGACAACAGCGGTTATTTTGATTATGCAAATCCTTGACGAAGTCAGGAAATGATTATTCAGAAACATTCAAAAGGTGGAATCTTATCTCCGGATTCCACCTTTTTTCATGGGTCAACATAATGTTGTCTAATATATTTCCAAGGAGTGACTAATTACAAATCATAATATTGAATATCTATTTGGGGATGATCAAGATATGTTCCCGTCCATATTCCTTCAATGATTTTTTCCTTTTTCGTTTGATTTTCTTTTAGAAATAATTTGTAACTTGTTTTGTATTGTTTTAGAAATAATCTACATTCTATAATTGCCACAGTTTTCGGTGGAATATTTACGTCTGTAGAAAAAGAGTGTTCCGGTTTTCGTGTTTGAACATTTAGGCTGTATTCCCATTTTTTATTTCCCAAATAGATATTATTGTATTCGTCAATATTTACAGGTACAGATAATGCTATCCCTTTTATCCCTTCGAGAAAAAACGAGTCCCAATCATCAGTTACAAAATGCGACGATTCGGTATAATAAACAGTCCATTGGTCAAATGGAAACGTTTGTTCTACATCAGTACCATTAAAATAGGTAATCGTTGGAATATCAAAAGAAGGAAACTCTATACAGTCATCATCAGCATAATATTCAATTTTTACAAATGAATACGTTTCTTCCATTTCGGGCAAGCCGTTCTCACGGTCGCAAGAACAAACAAACAAACATATTATTATGGAGGTCAAATATTTTCTCATTACAAAATAATAGATTAATATTTTCACAAAAGTAATATATAGTTTCGATATGATCAAATTACGGGAGTAAAATTTTATCTTT
>JAISXN010000075.1 GCA_031270525.1 Candidatus Symbiothrix sp.
GTTGGATGTCCCAGTTCATTTCCCTGAAAACGTCCTTGGCTGAGGTGATTAAGGCCGCTTTTTTGAACTTGATGAGCGAATTACATCCTTCGGAATAGCGATCGCCGGCTTTGCCCGGAAAGGCGAATAAATCGCGGTTGTACGAATCGACAATATTCGCGGTAATTAAGGCGCCGCCTTTTTCGGCCGATTCGACGACAATCGTGCAATCGGCAATTCCGGCAATGATGCGGTTTCGTTTTACAAAATTTTGACGGTCGGGATTTGTTTCGCTGATGAAATCGGTCAATAATCCGCCATTGTTCAGCATTTCGACTGCCGTATTTCGATGAGCGGGCGGATAAATGCGGTCTAAACCATGCGCCAGTATGCCGACGGTCGCCAAATTTTCCCGCAATGCCGCGCGGTGGGCAATGATATCAATCCCGTAAGCTAATCCGCTGACAATAAGCATTTCTGGAAATTTTTCTTTTATGTCGTGCAGCAATTGTTCGGTCATATCCCGTCCGTAAGCCGAGGCGTTCCGGGTGCCGACAATACTGATGATTTTTGTGACATTCAAATCGGTATTCCCGCGATAATAAAGGATAACGGGCGAATCTACACATTCCTGCAAGCGTTTGGGATAAGCGGAGTCTGTGATAAAAAGCGGAGTGATTTTATTTTTTTCGATGAAAAGGATTTCCTGTTCCGCTCTTTTCAGGACTTCCGGTTTGTAAATTTCGTCGATAATTCGCCGCGATAAACTCGGAATCCGTTCGAGCAAATGTTTCTTTTCCGTGAATAACAAAGAAATATCATCCAGGTTATCAATGATTTGCTTGGCAATAATATTGCCGATTCCTTTTACGAGGGTTATCCCGATTTGGTAAATTAAGTTTCGGTTAATCATAAATAAATCTTATTTCATAGCGTTTCTTTTATAATTTCCCCCACCGTAGGATGTGGAAAAATCATCGTTTTCAATTCATCGGCTTTTATTCCTTTTTCAATGGCAATTCCGGCAATGACAATGATTTCCGAAGCCGGATTTCCCAAAATATGAACGCCGAGAATGGTACCGTCTTCACCTTCAATGATTTTGCAAACGCCATTCCCCTGTTCGTTTTCGGCTACAAAACGACCGGAATACGCCATCGGAAGTTGTTTCACCGTATAAGCGGTATTTTCCGCTTGCAGAGTTTCCTCAGTCTTGCCCACGCTTGCTGTTTCGGGATTGGTGTAAATCACGCCGGGAATGGCTTTATAAGACATTTTTTCGTTTTTCCCAAGAATGTGCCCGACGGCAATTTCGGCTTCCCGAACGGCGGTATGCGCCAAAAGTGAAAATCCTGTAATATCACCGCAGGCATAAATATCCGGATGAGAGGTCTGCATATATTCATTGACTTTCAATCCATTCCCCGACAGCTTCACATTTAATGTTTCAAGACCAAAGCCCGTCAATACCGGTTTACGTCCCACGCTCAACAAAATTTTCGAAGCTTCCGAAATACTCTTTTCTCCCGCCTTTTCTATTTCTATTTGCCGGCCGTTCACGGAAACAACCCTAGAACTCAAGTGAAATTCGATTCCTTTTTTCAATAATTCGTTTCTCAAAAGCGCCGATAACTGCTTATCTATACCCGGAAGAATTTCATCCAGCATCTCGACGACAATAACTTTGGCGCCTAAAGTATTGAAAAACGAAGCAAATTCAATGCCGATTACGCCGCCGCCGATAATCAGCAAAGATTCGGTAACTTCTTTATTTTCCAAGGCTTCGCGGCTTGTCCAGAAAGCTGTTTCCTTTAATCCGGGAATCGGAGGAACAACCGTTTCCGAACCTGTACAAAGCAGCAATTTATTCGCAGAATAAATCTGTCCGTTACATTCAATTTCCGTTGCCTTTCGTTCTTCGCCTTTCGCCTTGACAATCGCTTCTCCGATAACGGTTTCTACGCCGGCCTCATTCATTTTGGCACGAATTCCGGCAGTCAGTTTGCGAACAATTTTAGTCTTGCGCGCAATGATTTTGGGTAAATCGAAAGCGACATTTTCACAAGAGATTGCGTATTTTGCCGCATCCCTGGCGGTCTGGTAAACTTTGGCGGAATAAAGTAGTGTCTTTGTCGGGATACAACCTTCATTCAAGCAAATACCGCCGAGGTTGTTTTTTTCAAAAAGAACGGTTTTCAGTCCGTTTTTCCCTGCTAATTCTGCTGCGGTGTATCCTGCAGGGCCGCCGCCGATGATTGCTAAGTCGTAGATCATGCAAATACAGCTTTTTTATGATGTTTATGATAGGATTTCATTTACAATTTCACATACCGACGGCAAAGGTAAGTATTTTTTCCCGCTTTTTGAAAAGTTTTTAAACAGAATATTGTAATTCTGCACCCGCGCTCGGCGAAGGCTCCAGCCTTCGTCGCGTTAGAAGCAAGCGTCTTCGCTTGCAGCATGTCCGGAGACATGCTTTTAACCTTGACGGCTATGGGTCGGAGACTACGCCGAGCGGGGAAAGGTTATTCTCTGTTATTTAAGACTTCCTTCACTTCTTCGACAGACAAATCGGTTAATTCACTGATTTCTTCTATTGATTTACCTTTTCCGGATAATTTGAAAACGTACTCCGACAAGGCTTCTTTCTTACCAATAGCTATGCCTTTTTGCTCGCCA
>JAISXN010000086.1 GCA_031270525.1 Candidatus Symbiothrix sp.
AGATTTTGTTGCCCTGCCAGGATTCGAACCCAGACAAGCGGAACCAGAATCCGATGTGCTACCGTTACACCACAGGGCATTATTTTTCGGGCACAAAGTTATAAAATTTAACTGAATTACAAAAAAAAATGTGTAATTTTGCACTCTGTAAAATGCGATAGATTATGAGTGAAGAAAATATTGTTCCGGAAGATGGTAAGAAAAGCCTGAATTTTATAGAAGCAGTAGTAGAAAAGGACTTAGCTGAAAATGTTAATGAAGGTCGAATACAAACTCGTTTTCCCCCCGAACCTAACGGCTATTTGCATATAGGTCACGCCAAAGCGATATGTTTGGATTTTGGCATTGCCCGCGAATATGGCGGAATCTGCAACCTGCGCTTCGACGACACAAATCCGATTAAAGAAGATACGGAATACGTCGACGCCATTATGGACGATATTCAATGGTTGGGCTACAAGTGGGGAAACGTTTATTACGCCTCCGATTATTTCCAACAGTTGTGGGATTACGCTATCGACTTGATTAAAGCGGGTAAAGCTTATATCGACGAACAAACTTCAGAACAAATTGCACAACAAAAAGGAACGCCTGTCCAACCCGGCATTCACAGTCCTTTCCGCGACCGGCCTGTTGAGGAAAACCTCGAATTGTTCAACAAAATGAATATCGGCGAAATCGCCGAAGGTCAAATGGTTCTGAGAGCCAAAATCGACATGGCCAACCCGAATATGCACTTTCGCGACCCAATCATATATCGCGTGATTCACACGCCGCATCACCGGACGGGCGACACCTGGAAAGCCTATCCCATGTATGATTTCGCACATGGTCAATCGGATTATTTTGAAGGAGTTACACACTCTCTTTGTACTTTGGAATTTGAGGTGCATCGTCCTTTGTACGATTGGTTTGTTGATGAATTGAAAAAATTCCGTCCCGAAGACGGAGCGTACCGTCCGCACCAATACGAGTTCAACCGTTTGAACCTGACCTATACCGTTATGAGCAAACGGAAATTGTTGCAATTGGTCAAAGAAGGCTTGGTTTCCGGTTGGGACGACCCGCGTATGCCGACTATTTGCGGTTTCCGCCGCCGCGGCTACACGCCGGAATCAATACATAAATTTATAGATAAAATCGGTTACACGAAATACGACGGCATTATTGATTACGCCTTGCTGGAACATTCGATTCGCGAAGATTTGAATGTCAGAGCCAAACGGGTATCGGCTGTCTTAGACCCTGTCAAACTGATTATTACAAATTATCCCGAAGGAAAAACGGAAATGATGGAAGCCGTCAATAATCCCGAAGACGAGTCGGCAGGCGTACATGAAATCGCTTTTTCGAGAGAATTATATATTGAACGGGAAGATTTTATGGAAGACGCGCCCAAGAAGTTTTTCCGCATGACTCCGGGGCAGGAAGTCCGGCTGAAAAACGCCTATATCGTCAAATGCACCGGCGCAAAAAAAGACGAAGCCGGAAATATCGTCGAAATTTATGCGGAATACGACCCGCTCACCAAAAGCGGCATGCCCGAAAGCAATCGCAAAGTCAAGGGAACATTGCATTGGGTTTCGGTAGCGCATTGCCTTACGGCGGAAGTCCGCCTGTACGACCGTTTATTCAGCGTGGAAAATCCGGGCGAGGAAAAAGATACGGATTTCAGGAATTTGCTGAACCCCGATTCTTTGAAAATATTGACCGGCTGCAAGATAGAAAAAGAATTGGAAAATGCCCGACCCTTGGAAAATTTCCAATTCCAACGCATTGGTTATTTCAACGTGGATTTGGATTCCAAACACGGAAAATTGGTTTTTAACCGCACCGTTTCCCTAAAGGATTCGTGGAGTAAAATAAAAGACAAAAACTAAATGTTGGATTACGATAACATATACAACAATTTTTACGAAAACGAGGAAGAATCTTATCCCGATTTTTTCATCGAATGGGATAATGCCATCCGTAAAGGTAAATCTCCCGGCTATTACGAACCGGAAGAACTGACGGAAATTATCGAAATTTACCTGGCCGAAAGCGACCATAAAAAAGCCAAACATGCTATCGAACATGCATTGAAACTTTACGTGACCGACGAAGATTTGCTTTACGAAATCTTTTTGTTATTGAACGATTACGAGCAATGGAACGATTTGCTTGCCTTGTGCGAACGGTACAAAAAAACGGCCGACGTCTGGGGCGACGGACACAGACTGACGGCTTTGCTTCATTTGGGAATGGAAGAAGACGCTTTTCATTTTTTCGCTACATTAAAAGATAAATATGCCGAAGACGAAGAAGCATTAAACATCATTTACCAGGTTATGAGCGAGGCATTGTTCGAAATGGACCTTTTCGAATCGTCTATCGAAGTCATCAACGAAGCGATTGAGATAATGGACGAAAACATCGATTTTTATTGGTTGCAACTCCAATCATACGCCTCTTTGCACGAAAAAGACGAAGTATTCAAAATTGCGGACAAAATTCAAAAAACGGATCCCCTGAACGCCGAATCCTGGTATCGGCTGGGCGTTGCATTCCAAGAAATCAACGATTTGGAAAAAGCAATCGACTCCTTTGAATACGCCCATTCTTTAGATTCCACTTCCGGAAATAACATACTGAGTCTGGTATACGCCTACGAAAAAAACGGAAATTACAACAAAGCGCTGGAAAGAATAAGAGAATTTTTACATTTGTATCCGGATAATTACATAGTGAATATTCTCGCATCAAAAATATGCTCTCAGGTTGAAAATTGGGAAGAAGCGCTGAGATATATCAATGATGCGATTAAACTCGTTCCGGCAATGGAATCGTTATATCTGTATAAAAGCTCTTTTTTCCTGCATTTGGAAGAATATAAAAAGGCAAAATTAGCCTTGGAAGAAGGAATTGAACAAACCGACGATCCGGATGGAGATTTGACCGAGGAATTAAGTCGCTTAAATGAAAAATATCCTAATTTTTAATATCTTAAACAATTTACTATGGCGAAAATAAGAGGAGCTGTCATTGTCAACAAAGAACGTTGCAAAGGATGTAACTTATGCGTAATTGCATGTCCTTCCGACGTTCTGGAATTGGCAAAGGAAGTGAACAGCAAAGGCTACAATTATGCCGAAATGAAAAACCCCGGCGAATGTATCGGCTGCTCCAACTGCGGATACGTTTGTCCGGACGGATGTATAACAGTTTATAAAGTGAAACTATGAAAGAAGAAGTTAAATTGATGAAAGGAAACGAAGCGATTGCCCATGCGGCGATACGCTATGGTTCGGATGGATATTTCGGTTATCCGATTACTCCTCAATCCGAAATTATGGAAACCTTGATGGAAGAAAAACCTTGGGTAACAACCGGAATGGTTGTCCTTCAGGCTGAAAGCGAAATTGCAGCTATTAACATGGTATATGGCGGTGCTGCCTGCGGAAAACGGGTAATGACTTCTTCTTCCAGTCCGGGAATCAGCCTGAAACAAGAAGGCATATCCTACATGGCCGGCGCCGAACTGCCGGCATTGATTGTCAATGTGATGCGCGGAGGCCCCGGTCTGGGAACCATTCAACCGAGCCAGGCCGATTATTTCCAAACCGTAAAAGGCGGAGGACATGGTGATTACCGCTTGATTACGCTCGCACCCAATTCCGTTCAGGAAATGGCCGACCACGTAGCTCTGGGCTTTGATTTGGCTTTTAAATACAACAATCCGGCTATGATTTTAACCGACGGCGTAATCGGTCAAATGATGGAAAAAGTGGTGCTCCCCGAACAAAAACCTCGCAAAACCGAAGAAGAAATCCGTCGGGAACAGCCTTGGGCGACTTTGGGGAAAACCAAAGACCGCAAACCGAACATCATCACGTCTCTCGAATTGGACTCTGCCGTAATGGAAAAGAATAATATCCGTTTCCAGAACAAATACAAAAAGATTGAAGAAAACGAAGCGCTTTACGAAGAATTATCCTGCGAAGACGCCGAATATCTGATCGTCGCTTTCGGTTCGATGGCGCGTATCAGTCAGAAAGTAATGGAAATGGCTCGGGAAGAAGGAATTAAAGTCGGACTTTTCCG
>JAISXN010000112.1 GCA_031270525.1 Candidatus Symbiothrix sp.
CGTAGGTATGCAAGGCCATTTGAATATGGAATGGCCGGGTGTGGAAGAATTTGAAAAAAGTCTGCTCGCTTTTTCGGAAACAGGCGTTAAAGTGATGATTACGGAATTGGATTTGAGCATATTGCCCAATCCGCGACCGAATGTCGGCGCCGATGTTGCCACCTCTTTCGAGTACCGGAAAGAGATGAATCCTTATGCCGGCGGTTTGCCGGAAGAAGTAGAAGCAGCTTGGGAAAAACGGTTTAATGATTTTTTTACTTTGTTTTTGAAACATCAGGATAAAATCAGCCGTGTAACTTTATGGGGCGTCAGCGACGCCAATTCATGGTTGAATGATTGGCCGATTCCGGGCAGGACAAACTACCCTTTGCTCTTTGACCGTAATTATCAGCTTAAATTTTGGGTGAACGGTAAACGGTGAACGATGAAAACAAGATATTTAGTCCCGGACGATTACATGGCAGACCCTGCCGTGCACATATTTAACGATAAGTTATATATTTATCCCTCGCACGACCGCGACAGCGGTATTCCCGAAAATGACAACGGCGATCATTTCGATATGAAAGACTATCATGTCTTTTCTATTGCGGAAGAGGTGGAAAACGGCGCCGTCATCGACCACGGCGTTGTTTTACAAACGGAAGACATTATCTGGGCGGGCCGGCAATTATGGGATTGCGACGTGGCTTTTAAAGACGGAAAGTATTATATGTACTTCCCGCTCAAGGACAAAACCGATATTTTCCGCATCGGCGTGGCGATTGCCGACCGTCCCGAAGGGCCGTTCATTCCTCAATCCGATCCGATTCGGGGGAGTTACAGTATAGATCCGGCCGTTCTGGACGATGGAGATGGGAATTTTTACATGTATTTCGGCGGTTTGTGGGGTGGACAATTGCAACGTTACCGCGACAATAAAGCTTTGGAAAGCGCTGTTTTCCCGGCGGATAACGAACCGGCAATTCCTTCGCGCGTAGTGAAATTAAGTCCCGATATGCTTCAGTTTGCCGAAGAACCGCGTCCCTTGATTATTCTGGATAAAGACGGAAAACCTTTAACCGCCGGCGATAACGAAAAACGTTTCTTTGAAGCCTCGTGGATGCACAAGTACAACGGAAAATATTATTTCTCCTATTCTACCGGAGATACGCATCTTTTATGTTATGCTACCGGCGATAATCCCTACGGGCCTTTCACCTATCAGGGTGTGATTCTGACGCCGGTGATTGGGTGGACTACCCATCACGCCATTGTGGAATTTAAGGGGAAATGGTATCTTTTCCATCACGATTGCGTCCCTTCCGGAGGAGTAACCTGGTTGAGGAGTTTGAAAGTAATTGAATTGGAATACGCTGCGGACGGAACAATCAAAACCATTGAAGGTACTGCAAAATGATGCCGGGATTGAGAACTATAACCATCTTGTTTATTTGGGCTTTTATGTTCGTTAAGCCTGTTTGCGCCGAAGACGGCAGCCGTTTGTGGTTGCCGCCGGAAAAGAACGCACATGCGAAGGTTTCTTCCAACGACAAAAATCCGACGATTGAACTTGCCGTGCGGGAACTTCAAACGCAGTGGAAAGGTGCGCCGGTAAAATTAATTATCAGTGCAAAAAATAATCCGGAAAACGAAGAAGGATATTCCATTTCCGGAAACAGGCAGAAAAGCGTTATTATTAAATCCCTATCTTCGGAAGGCTTACTTTATGGCGCTTTTCATCTTTTGCGTTTACAACAAACGGGCGACGACGAAGGAGAATTGAATATCTCGGAATCGCCTGCATTCAATCTCAGGATATTAAATCATTGGGATAATATTGACGGCAGCATCGAAAGAGGATATGCCGGGAAATCGTTATGGGATTGGGAAGATTTGCCGGAAAAGATTTCGCCTCGTTATACCGAGTATGCCCGCGCCAATGCTTCGATTGGTATCAACGCAACGGTTTTGAACAATGTAAATGCCAATCCGCAGTTTATTTCCAGGGAATATTTGTTGAAAACGGCGGCTTTGGCGCAGGTTTTCCGTCCATGGGGAATCAAGGTTTATTTATCTGTTAATTTTTCTTCCCCTGCCGAATTAGGCGGTTTACCGACTTCCGATCCTTTGAACGAAACTGTCCGTCAATGGTGGAAAGATAAAGCAAAGGAGATTTATTCGATTATTCCCGATTTTGGCGGATTCCTGGTTAAAGCCAATTCCGAAGGCTTGCCCGGCCCGCAGGATTTCGGACGGACACACGCCGACGGAGCTAACATGTTGGCTGAAGCATTAGAACCTTTCGGCGGTATTGTGATGTGGCGCGCTTTCGTTTACGACGCACAATCGTCCGACCGCGCCAAACAAGCGTATGAAGAATTTAAGCCTTTGGACGGACAATTTCACAAAAACGTAATTATCCAGGTAAAAAACGGACCGATTGATTTTCAGCCTCGCGAACCGTTTAATCCCTTGTTCGGCGCTATGCAAAAAACGCCTTTAATGCTCGAATTACAAATTACGCAGGAATATCTGGGACAATCCAAGCAATTGGCTTATCTGGCTCCGATGTACGAAGAATGTTTACAATCGGATACTTATGCGGAAGGGCAGGGAAGTACCGTCGCTAAGATTATTACCGGAAAACTTTTTCCGCAAAAAATTACGGCGATTGCCGGCGTTGCCAACACAGGAAAAGACGTCAATTGGACGGGTCATCTTTTCGCTCAGTCCAATTGGTATTGTTTTGGGCGTTTGGCGTGGAATCCCGATTTGAGTTCGGAAGAAATTGCTGATGAATGGTTGAAAATGACTTTTACCCGGAATCCGGCTTTTGTTGAACCGGTGAAACAAATGATGCTCGATTCCCGCGAAGCGATGGTCAGTTACATGATGCCTTTGGGTTTGGCGCATCTTTTTGCCTGGGAGCACCATTACGGACCTGATCCCGGTTTTCATCTCCCCGGCGCCCGTCCCGA
>JAISXN010000173.1 GCA_031270525.1 Candidatus Symbiothrix sp.
CGGTGTGAAATCGCTTTGAGCGTATATCTTATTGGAAATCAATAAGGAAATCGAAAATATTAATAATCGGTTTATTATTTTCATCTGTTTATATTTTTGTTTGTTGATACAAAACTAAATCCGTTTTCAGATGCAAAGTTAATAACTCTTTCCAAAATCTCAGGCGTTTGGGGCATCGTATCATGAAAAAGAAAGATACTTCCGGGTTTTATTCGCCGGATAATCCGTTTGAACAAAAATCCGGGAGGAAGCTTTGTCGTATCCAAAGACCGTATATCCCAACCAATTACCTGATAACCTGAATCTTTCAAAGCCGTTTTCAAATTCGGATTCGTCACTCCGAAAGGCGGACGGAATATCCGATTCGTTTCTACTTGAGGAAACGAATCAATTAAAGCCTGACAATCCGCAATCTCTTTTTTCATCTTCGGCGACGAATAAAACGGAAACCAAGGACTGTGATTCATCGTGTGATTTCCTATCCGGTGACCTCCGGCGATAATTCTCCGGACTAAATCCGGTTGATTTTCAATGCTTTTCCCTTTACAAAAAAACACAGCCCGAATGTTGTGTTCCGCTAAAATAGCCAATATCCGCGGCGTAACACCGGCATGAGGTCCGTCGTCGAAAGTGAGTACAAGCTGTTTTTCCCGCGTATTTAAGCGCGAAATAGTTTTTACATAAATGCCTGAGCGAATATTAGCCGAAGCATAAATCAAAAATAACAACAGTATAATAATGATTATCCACATCATTCGCGTTCCACTAAAATAAACGTATGGTTTATATTCAGGAAATGATTATGAATCAACATCCTGTGTGCATTTCTTTCTTCCATCTCCCTCATTCCGAACCACAAAGCAAAAGATGAAACCGTTTGGTAATCCCCGCTCAGATGCTTGTAGTTTTCGCCCGATAACCGGATATCAATATCTTCCTCGTTAAGATTGTTTTTTGCAAGAAATGCCTGCAATTTCTCCTGCAAAGCTTCTTCCGAAGGACGGAAAGCAAAAGCCAAATCTTTGAGTATGTAATCGCTTGTTTTTTCGGAAGATAAAAGGAAAAATGCAGCGCCTTCACCGGCCTTGTTCCCTTTACGGTAAAAACCCAAACGCGATTGAACAGCCAGGGAAGTATCCGTAAGTTCCTCATAACTGCCGACCAACACATTTTTTGCTTCTCCTTCCGAAAGTTTCATCATTCCGTCCAATAAGGCGCTTTCAAAAGCAGTTCCCCGATGGACGTAAGTATTGTTATAGTTCATATTTTTCAAAATGATAGCGATTTGCGCACCTACGGTATTGAAAGTCGATTGGATAAAAGGCGTGGGATTCAGCAAATCCTCCCCGTTTTCGATGAGGATTTTGAGGAATTTTTCCGTATCGCCCAGGCAACCCAGACCGGTTGCCGTGATAATCGCATCCGGTATGGTTTCCGTACCGGACAGACATTGCAAAGCGGCGGCAACCCCCATCTTCACAGCACGGCTCATCCGCCTTCCGGCGATAGGGTCGGCGATAAAAGCCTTATAATCCGGTTCCCCTGAAAAACCGGGATTTATCAAACGGCTGCTTGTGATATAGGCGTTCATCGCTTCGAAAAAATTAAAGTGGACATATTCCCGCCGAATCCGAAAGAATTGGATAAGGCTACGTTAATCTCTTTATTTTCAAGGAAATTTGTTTCAGGAATCAAACCATGTTCGGGAACAGGGTTCTTGAAATTCAGGTTCGGAAAAACCAAACCGTCGCGAATAGCCAGAACGGAAAAAACCGCTTCAATTCCTCCGCAAGCGCCTAAAGTGTGGCCGGTAAACGCTTTGGTCGAACTGAAATACGGAATTTTTTTACCGAAAAGCCTTTTGATGGCGTTGCCTTCCGCCAAATCATTGTTAGGCGTTCCCGTTCCGTGTAAATTAATGTAGTCGATTTGTTCCGGCGCTAAATTTCCTGTTTGCAAGGCTTTTTGCATAGACAGGAAAGCGCCGTTTCCTTCGGGCGAAGAAGCCGTTTGGTGAAAAGCTTCGCAAATATTGGCGTAACCGGCTAAGCGGCAGTAAGATTCCGGATACCGGTTCGTTTCTTTTTCGAGCACAATGTAACCCGCGCCTTCTCCGAGATTCAATCCTGCACGCGATTCGTCGAAAGGCCGGCAAGTTTTTTCGTCCGTAATTTTCAGGGAAGCAAAACCATTGAGCGTAAACTTGCAGAGAGCGTCCGTTCCACCGGCGATAACGCAATCCAGGAAATTGTGCCGGATAAGCTGCGCTCCGATCATAACGGCATTTGCCCCGGAAGAACAAGCCGTACTGATAGTTGTGATGTAATCATCTATACCTAAATAAGATGCGATTCTTTCGGTACTATCGCCGCAATCGTGTGAAACGACTTCGCGCAAGCGGCCTTTGGAAGGTTTGGAGAGATAATCGGCATAAAAATTTTCACTCAAATCCATTCCACCGACGGAAGTTCCCGATATAAAGCCGATTCTTAGTTTTTCGTCTTTTCGCCGGCTTAAACCGGCGTCTTCGAAAGCGGCTTTTGCGGCGAACATGCCCAGCAAAGCCGTTCGGGAATAAGTCCTGCCGGGAGTCAAATCAAGTATTTCCGTCAATTCTTTATTGCTTTTCTTGATTTCCCCAACAGGTAAATTTCCTTTGTATCTCGATTCAAACAAGCTGAGCGAACTTATTCCCGAATGTTTACCGGACATAGCATGAAGCGCCTCACCGGAAGTTTGTCCGATGCTTGAGATACTGCCTATGCCGGTGATTAAGATTCTCATTTGACGACAAAGGTAGGAAAAAATCCTTTTTCAATGCTTCAACTTGATAAATTTGTTTCCGTATGGCGCGAATGTAATTTCTTTTAATCCGGATTCCAGCGCTTCTTCTGAATCGGAACGGGATGTTTGATTCAGCAAAAACGACAAATCATCCGTAACCTGCAAATCTTTCGGTTCTTCATTTTTTTTGAACAAACGCGCCGTTCTCGAACCAATCAATCGCAACCGGCCGTCTTCCAGTTTCAATAAAGTAGATTCGCGCAAGCCCAGAACATAAACCTCCGGATTGATTTCAATAAATTCTTTGATGCGGACCTCACGCGTTTCGCCGCTGAACCCGACAGGATGTACATCTATATAATGCGGATTGATCTGGAAAGGAATTAAATTTAAGGTATCGAATCCATGCGGGTCGATAACAGGCATATCGTTGGTAGTCCGTAAAGTAGGACAAGCGACATTCGATCCGGCGCTCCAACCGATGTAAGGCGTTCCTTCCGACACTTTTCGGCGAATGGGTTCCATCAGTCCCAAATCGTGCATTTGCCGTACCAAATGCCAGGTATTTCCGCCGCCGATAATAATGGTTTCCGCTTCTTCAATTGCACGGACAGGGTCTTTGGCGCGATGAATACCCGTTACATGATGTCCTGATGTTGAAAACACGTCTTCTACTTTCGCCTCATATTCATCGTAACTGGAAGTAACTGCAGCATAAGGAATAAACAAGGCTGTTACTGGTTTTTTCCCAAGAAATGCTTTTATTTCCTTTCTCGGCCAGAACAAATACGGTTCGCCCGTATTGGTAGAATTACTTAAAAGTAATAGTTTCATATATGTGCATACTTTAATAATGGAGACGCAAGTTAAGCATAAATTCTTGAATAAAAAAATCTTTTCTAATAACCGGCTGTGATTATTTAATATTGCGACAATCTTAATTGAAAAGCAACATATTCAAATACATCCAATTAAACCGTGAATTTGCGTAATCAGCGCAATTTGCGTTACAAAATAATTTCGACTAAAAACCCCCTAAAACTTTTTAACAAACCTGTCTGTCACTGTATAGGTGACGGACACTACCGTTTATCATATTCAATTCGCAACAAAGGTACAAATACTTAATTGATTGATTACTATCATATTGATTGAATTTCTCCCTGTCCGGTGAGCCTGGCGAACAGTCAATTTGCAAATGCAAATTTTCGTTAAAACAGGGCTTAACTAATTGATTATAAACGTAACTCGTAAATGTTTAGCAAGCAGTTGTTTATTTTATCGTTATAATCCGCTTATATATAATGTTTTACATTCATTTTTAAAAA